>JAOAQY010000073.1 GCA_025210965.1 Tissierellales bacterium | reverse complement strand
CTAGGAGAAACCTTCCCTTTTGAGCCTCTCTGAACTCTTTAAAAGGTTTCTTCTTCAATTGTATATAAAGCAAAATGCTTTCAAACTTTATTTTTCATATATTACAACAGTTTCCTGCTCATCTGTCTCTTCAAATTTAACCCCTACAACCTCATGCTTTGATGTTGGAACATTTTTGCCAACAAAATCTGGTCTTATAGGAAATTCTCGATGACCTCTATCTATTAGTACTGCCAATTGAACTTTCATAGGTCTTCCATTATCTGTTATTGCATCTAATGCCGCCCTTACTGTTCTTCCAGTAAATAGAACATCGTCCACTAATACTATTATTTTATTTGATATATCTATCTCCAATTTTTTATTTCCAACAATAGGACCTTTATCTATTTCACTCAAATCATCCCTATACATGGTTATGTCTAGAGTCAATACCTCTACAATTTTTCCCTCTATTTCTTTTATCTTCTCCGCTATTTTTTTTGCAAACGGAACACCTCGTGTTTTTATACCAACTAAAACGACATCATCTACACCCTTATTTTTTTCTATGATTTCATGAGCAATTCTAGTAACTGATCGCTGAATCGCTTTATTATCCATAAGCTCAGCTTTTACTTGCATTTAATCCCCTCCTAAAAATCCTTTGCATAATAACAAAAAACCTTGCCGACACTGTCAACAAGGTATAATTACACAACTAGTCCTAGCATACGCTAAGATAATTTCACACTGACCTTGTCAACCTCTCGTGCTGACTTAAAGGACTTCTATTCACTTCTTTACATACTATATCATACTATCAATATTTTGTCTATAGTTATTTTCTATCTCGAAAATATCTAAGCAATTTTTGAAAATACTCTGGCAGCTCCGAATTAAAAACCATCTGCTTCTCTAATGTTGGATGAATAAAACCTATTTCTTTAGCATGAAGCGTTTGCCCCTCCAAGTTAAATTTGGTTTTTTTAGGACCATAAATATCATCACCTAATAACGGATGTCCCGTATGAGCCATATGAACTCTAATCTGATGCGTTCTGCCTGTCTCTAATTTATTCTCTACATAAGTATAATCGCCAAATCTCTCAATAACTTTAAAATGTGTAACTGCTCTTTTAGAATTTTGAGCTGTTACAGCCATTTTTTTTCTATCCTTCGGATGCCTTCCAATTGGTAAATCAATCGTACCCTCATCTTCTTTTATATTTCCGTGAACAATACAATGATAAACTCTATGCGTACTATGCTCTTTAAGCTGCTCTGTCAGACTTTGATGTGCACGATTTGTTTTAGCTATCATAAGCAATCCCGTAGTATTTTTATCTATTCGATGAACTATTCCAGGTCTTTTTACTCCATTAATATTTGACAAATGATCTAAATGATAAAGCAAACCATTTACTAAAGTCTTTGAATAATGGCCTGGCGCAGGATGCACAACCATATTTTTAGGCTTATTTACCACTGCTAATTCTTCATCTTCATAAACTATTTCTATTGGCAGATTTTCTGCTTCTATCTTAAGCTCTACAGGTTCCGGAATTTCCACCTCTATCTTATCATCACTTTTTACAAGATATTTGGGCTTAACTATCCTTCCGTTAACTTTTATGAACCCTTCCTTTATAAGTTTATTAACATATGATCTTGAGTACTCCTCAAGTTCTTCCGATAAATACTTATCTAATCTAAGATCCTCTTCTTCTACACATAATTCATACTTAAGCATCATTCTTTACATCCTCTTCTATGGCCTTATTTTTTAGTACCAAATACGCCATCAATAAAGTTCCTAAAACAACCGCTATATCTGCAACATTGAATACTGGGTAATCATATAAATTACCAAACTTTACATCTATCATGTCAATTACATTGCCTAACCTTATTCGGTCGATTAAATTTCCAACAGCACCAGCAACTATTAAATCAGTTGCAAAATGCATAGCTCTTGTAAATGATTCTGTTTTTTTATAATAAACTAGAGCAATAATTATCAATCCAGTAATTCCAATCAAAAATACTTGCTTATTTTCTAATATAGACCACGCCGCTCCGTAATTTCTAACATGATTTATTTGAAGATAAGAATCAATTAATACTATTTTTTCTCCAATATCCAAACATGCTACCGTCATTAATTTAGTCGCTTGATCCAATAAAACTATAATAATAATAAATAACCAGCTCATCTTATCTCCCTCTAAATATTTCATCTAAATACTTTACTACTCTTACAAGCTCATCCATATCCTCTAATTTTAACGATTGCTCTCCATCAGAAAGTGCTATTTCTGGTTTGGGATGCATCTCTACCATAACTCCATCAGCTCCTATTATATGGGCGGCTTTAGTCATAGGTATAACTAAATCGCGTTTTCCAGTTCCATGACTTGGATCAACTATTATAGGTAAATTTGACAATTTTTTTATTATAGGTACTATAGTCAAGTCCAATGTATTTCTTGTATGATTTTCAAATGTTCTAATTCCTCTTTCACACAAGATTATATCTAAATTTCCTTCTTTAGCTATATATTCTGCTGCAAACAACCACTCTTCTATAGTTGATGTCATTCCACGTTTTAACATAACCGGCTTCTTCGCCTTACCCACTTCAGTCAATAAAGCAAAATTTTGCATATTTCTTGATCCAATTTGAAGCATATCCACCCTTTGGCTCAACCAAGCAACATCTCGAGGATCCATAACTTCAGTAACTGTTTTCAAATTATACTTTTTGGCCACTTCTGCCATTATTTCTACACCAGCTTTTCCCAAGCCTTGAAAACTATATGGTGATGTGCGCGGTTTGAATGCCCCTCCACGAAGTACCTTTACCCCATTTTGTTGCAAGCTTTTTGCAATAATTTCCATTTGCTCTCTATTTTCTATAGAACACGGTCCTGCAATTACAGTAAAATTCCCATCACCAAATCTTACATCATCACCCATATCTACCACTATATTGGGCTTTTCACTCCCTACATATCTTAACTCCATATCTTCCTCCACTATGCTAATCGATTAAGCACCTCATCTACAATCGACGCAGACATCTTTGCTGCATCCTTAACAAATTCCTCATAAGTTACTTCAGCAGACCCATCAGCTTTATCAGAAATAGCTCTAACAACAACAAATGGAACTTGATTCAAATATGCAATCTGAGCAATAGCTGCACCTTCCATCTCAGCACAATATGCTCCAAAATGTTCCCAAAGGAAATCCTTTGTATCTTGAGCTGAAACAAATAAGTCTCCTGATACAATTCTTCCTATCATAATTTTAGACTCTTTAGCTTTGAGTTTTGCCGCCTCTTCAAACACACCAATAAGTCTAGTATCTGCTTCAAAATAAGTTTTTCCAAGTCTTGGTATTTCTCCCAAAGGACAACCTGCACCTGTAACATCCATATCATGTTGGGCTAAATCTTTTGAAATAACTAAATCTCCTGGTTCTAACTCAGGATGAATAGCTCCAGCTACTCCAGTATTTACCATCAAATCGACATCATAATGTGTTGACAATATTTGTGCACATGCAGCAGCATTAACTTTTCCTATGCCTGACATTACAACAACAACCTCTTTATTTCGTAACTCACCTGAGAAAAAAGTCATACCTGCTAGTACTTCTTTTTTCGATATATTCATTTCAGCTTGCAAAATATCTACTTCCTCTTGCATAGCTCCTATTATACCAATCTTATTCATTCAATTCTCCTCCATTATTTTCAAGTTTTGATTCCGCATAAAAATTATCTAGAGCCTCTAACTCTGAATTTAAAAGAGTCTTAAATCTAAGTTTAAAAACTAGAACCTCTTCTTGTAATTTTTCAAGTTCTCTCTTCTTATCCTCTGCTCGTTTTTGTGCTTGTTCAATAATTCTATTTGCTTCATTCTCTGCATCTTTTACAATATTTTCTGCTTTTTCTCTCGCATTTATACTCAAATCTTCAGCTGACTTCTGGGCTACTACTAACGTATTTTGCAATGTAGTTTCTAGTGTATCGTAATGTTTCAGTTTTGATTTAAGCATATCCATGCGCTCTTTTATTTCAATATTTTCCTTATAACATCTTTCGTAATCACGCATCAACTCTCTTAAAAAAGATTGTACCTCATCAACTTTGTATCCATTAAAACCTTTTGAAAATTCTTTGTTTTGAATATCCAACGGTGTAATCACAATACCCCTCCTACTTACACATATTTTAAAACTGTGATTCGAAATCGATCTTTTTTAGTTTGTCCATTGACACTCGAAAGTTTAAATCTTCCAAAGCCTCTAATAGAAATTTGATCATTTTCTTTTATATCCGCAGAATTTTTTGTAGCTATTCTCCAGTTCAATTTTACTTTTTCTGCTGAAATTAAATCGCACGCTTTTTTTCTATTGATATTTGCTATAGCTGCAATCAAACTATCTAGTCTAAGCGCACTTATATTTAGATTTAAAGTCTCTGTTTTTATAATTTTATCTAGCTTTTCATCAAAGTTTTTTTCATTACATTTGATACTCAGCTTTCCAATTCTATTGAAACTATTCAATAGAAAATGTTCTAATTCTTTCTTCACCGCAAATTGTATTTCTTCTGGACTCACTATTATATCGCCAATTTTATCTCTTTCAATTCCTAAATTTAATAAGCTTCCCAGCACATCTCTATGCGAAGCTCTAAAAAATTTAAAATTTCCAATTGCTGAAATCAGAACTATTCTTGAATCAATATCATCTTCACACATATACGAAGGATATATCGTTATAATCGCTCGCTCTGCATTATCAAATATTCCTTGAATAGAATATGAAACTTCATCAAATCTATTTATTATAGATATAGCAACCTCTACACCTCTAGGATCTAAGAAATCAGTTTCTTGAATTTCATAACTGCGCATTGCTCTGTTACATATATCAACTATTCGCCGACCCAAAACAATTTCATCTTCTCTATTCAAATGCTTTGTATAAAAACTGCCATCTATACTACTCATTATAGCAATACTCCAAGTATTATTGATCTAGCTATTCTAAGTAAGAAGAACAAAATTATAGGTGAAAAATCAATCATTCCAGTATTTATATTCAGCTTATACATGCCTTCTCTTATAGGTGTCAGTAAAGGATCTGTCATCTGATATACTACATCTATAAGTACATTTCCTCTTTGTCCTTGAGCTATAAATGAAAGAACACATCTAACTAATACCAATATTTCAATAGCTCTAAAAAATAACATTATCCCGCTTATTATTATCCCATACATATAACCAGCCTCCTATTTTATGCTAAATTTTTTCTCAATCTCTTCGCTATAAAAATCGCCTTTTGGCAAATATATATACCTATCTTTACTCATTTTTTCTATTGAGCCATCTAATGCAAATATTGCTCCATTTAAGAAATCAAATACTTGTCTTCTATCATTCCCTTTTAAATCAGTATAATCTAAAACAACTCGGTCTCCTTTTTTGAAAGCATCTACTATAAATTCCGCATCTGAAAAGTCCAAGGGCTTCTTTATTACCATTTTGGGCGTTTTCAATACCTTAAGTTCAACTTCAGTTGTAGCTTCTTCCTCAAAATAATCTTCTTCTCTTTTTTCAAATCTATCTACATAAGTTACATTTGAATCATTTTTTGTATAATCTTGCTCATAATCATCATTTAATCCAATGACATATTTCGCCTTTTTCATAAATGTTTTAATTTTTTTCATAATGCCTCCTAATAATTACGTTTCCCAAATATAGCTGAGCCAACTCTAACTAAAGTAGCACCTTCCTCTATAGCAATTTCATAATCATTACTCATACCCATAGATAATTGTTCAAACTCCGCCCATTCATAATTTTTAAGTTTTAATTTTTCCGAAAGCTCTTTTAATTCCCTAAATACATATCTAACATTTTCTGGATTATCAGCATAAGGAGCCATAGTCATTAAACCTTTAATTTTCAACAATTTAAGGTTTCTCATTTCTTCAACAAAATCGTGAATTTCCTCAACAAATACTCCACCTTTTGATTTTTCTTTAGAAACATTTACCTGAATTAATACATCAAGTGTAGAATCTCCATTTTCTAATTTTTTCTGCAAAGCTTCTGCTAATGACCATCTATCTAGCGAATGTAATAAATCAACTTCATTTATTATCTGTTTTGCCTTATTAGACTGCAAATGACCAATAAAATGCTTTTCAACACCATATGGAGCTACTAATCCACTTTTCTCTATCAACTCAGTAGTTTTACTCTCTCCAATAATTTTTACTCCAACATCTAATGCTGGTTTCATTCTTTCAAATGGAACCGTTTTGGTTACACAAACCAAATCTACAGAACCTTTTTCCCTTCCAGCTCTTTCTGTTGCACATTCTATTTTATCATATACTGCTCTTAGTCTTTCCTCAATTGTCATTTCCGGACACCTACCTTACCTTATAATGAGATATATTTTCTGAATCAATTAAAACATCATCGTATAGTTTTACAGTCTTAAACGTTTTGTCATCTTTTTTGAAATAGTTTTCTTTTACAACCACATTTACTTCATTCTCTTTTATTATACTTATTGGTTTGAACGTGTAAGTTTGATCAATATTTTCAACATATACACCTATTTTCTCCTCATGAGTTGAAAGAGCTGTTTTAGGAATCAACAATCCCTGCTCATGATCTATAATTACTTTGAAATCTACCCATCTCCGACTCAAAAAATATTCTGCATTTTCTTTAAAACTCATTAGAATTCGAACTTTATCATCAAATTCACTTTTATTAGCTACAATACCCTTTATAATCATACCTTCATCAAGTATCAACTCACGCTTTGTTTTTAACTCAAAATATTTTTCATCTTCTTTCTTTATATCGAACACAATATAGTAAACATAATTATCTACAATTCGACCTACAACATCACCACTTTGAACAATTGGAGATTCACTTCGATCTATCATCTCACTTATAGGTATTAGTTTCATAGTTTGAAAATTTTCCAATGTATAATAGCCTTCCATCTGATCTGTAAAACTAGTAAACATTCCCGCTTGCATTGCATAATTTGATGAAGCTTTTACGTTAACTCTACTCATTTCATTGGATTTTTTTCTATCGTCATAGCGTGAACTTATTATTGCATTCTTCATTGTTTTTATCTTCTGAGTATCAATTTCTTCTGAATTTCTTATCATTTGAGCTATTGAAAGTGCTTCTACATCATATTGTGCAGACTTCTCTTGATTACCTGACACATTACTTACACCAATATCTAAAACTTTTTTCCCTTTTCTGACTCTATCACCTGTTTTATAATGATAATTCGCAGCACCTAACCCACTGCTTTTTAATACATTCTCATTAAAAATCAGTGCCCCTTCATAATCCAAGGTATCTTCCAATATCCCATAGCGAATAGTTCTAGTCACATCATAACGATTAAACAAATTATACGTTTTCAATCCCAATATAATAATTCCTATAATTAAAAGCAATGATATTTTTAATTTTTTTTTCATACACCATCCCTCTTTAATTCCAATATCTACGTACAATTTTATCATATTAGAGCAAAAACGCCTACTCTACTTTTAATATTTTATAACAATTCTAAATATGAAAAAACAAAGGAGGCATTGCCCCCTTCGTTACCAGCCAAAACTCTCTGATTCCTTCATGTGTTCCAATTCATCTTTTTTGTCACGCATCATCAACCTGATAACTGCATGCTTAGGATCTAAATTCTCATATAATACTTCGTAAATGTTCTCACATATAGGCATTTCAACTTCATATTTTTTCATAAGTTCATGCACAGATTTGGCAGTCTTTACACCTTCAACTACCATACCAATAGATTCAACAGCTTCTTCTAAATTCATTCCCTTGCCAATTTTCACACCAGCGCTTCGGTTTCTACTGTGTTTACTCGTACAAGTAACTATTAAATCTCCTATGCCTGATAAACCAGTAAATGTCATTCTATTTGCTCCCATTTTTTCGCCTAAGCGTGCAATTTCTGTTATACCTCTGTTCATAAGTGCCGCCAGTGAATTGTCACCATATCCAAGTCCATCAGCTATCCCTGCCCCTAAGGCAATAACATTTTTAAGAGCTCCTCCAAGTTCAACTCCCATTAAATCAGTATTAGTATAAACTCTAAATTTTGGAGTCATAAATATATCTTGTATCTTCTCAGCAATACTTTCATTCTCACAAGCCGCTACTATAGTTGTCGGCATATCTTTTGAAACTTCTTCTGCATGTGTCGGCCCTGAAAGTGCAACAAACTCATTTTCTGGAAAATATTCTTCCACAATCTCTGATATTCGCTTTAAACTGCTTATCTCAATCCCTTTTGCAACATTTACAAAAATTTGATTGCTGACAATTTTGCCATTTAATTCTGTACATAAATTTCTAACTGCATGCGTTGGAACCGCTAGCACAAGTATTTCTGAACCTTCAACAGCCTTCTCTAGATTCTCTGTTATATTCACATCCTCCGGAATTATAACTCCAGCAAGATAATCAACATTTTCTCTAGCTGTTTTCATTAAATCTGCTTTATCTTTATTTCTAACCCAAAGATTGACTTCTATGCCTTTTTTCGCTAGCAATATAGCTAATGCAGTTCCCCAGCTTCCGCCACCAAGAATTCCAATCTTATTATTCATGTCAAATGCCTCCAGTTATTTTTTAGATTTAAGCTTGTTTTCATTTCCATTTCTAAGTCTCTCTATATTCTTTCTATGTTGGTATATACCCATTATAGCCAGCATCGCACATAGAGAAAACAAATCTCCGTCAAATGGTCTATTAAATATAAGCGCACATATTGGTAATAACGTAACTATAGTAATCGATCCCAATGATACATATCTAGTAATATAGATTACAGCTACACCAGCTAGACATGAAATCAGAAAATAAAGTGGCTGAATCGCAATCATAACTCCTATTGTCGTTGCTATTCCCTTTCCACCTCTAAAACCGAGTAATATAGGCCAATTATGACCAATCACTACAAACAAACCCGCTAAATAAGCTCCATCCATTCCAAATAACCTTTTGCCTATCCAAACCGCTAAAACACCCTTGACTATATCTAATATAAATGTTACAATCGCTATTTTCTTGCCAAATACACGAAGTGCATTAGTAGAACCCGCATTTTTGCTACCCTTTTCTCTAATATCCTCTCCCTTAAATATCTTACCTAAAAGATACGATGGAGAAAAATTACCTAAAAAATACGCCGCAATAACAACCATTAGAATTTTCGTCACTATTATCCCCTCTTTTCTCTAATTTCAAAAGTTATAGGTGTTCCTTCAAATACAAATGTTTTTCTAATTTGGTTCTCTAAATATCTTAAATAAGAAAAATGCATAAGTTCCTTATCATTAACAAAAATGACAAACTTCGGTGGTTTTGCTGTTGCTTGTGTAGCATAGAAAATCTTTAATCTCTTACCTTTATCTGATGGTGGTTGATTCATCAATATAGCATCACCAATAACATCATTGAGTACTCCAGTAGCTACTCTATTCGAATAATTGCCATGAACTAATTTCATAAGTTCTATAACTTTCTGAACTCTTTGTCCTGTCATAGCCGAAATTAAAACTATAGGTGCATACTGCATAAATGGGAATTTATTTCTAACCATTTCTTCATACTCTTTATATGTCTTATGATCTTTTTCTATTATATCCCACTTATTTACTAAAAATATTGCAGCTTTACCATTGTCATGAGCATAACCTGCTATTTTAGTATCCTGCTCTGTAGGTCCTTTTTCTGCATCAATGACAATCAAGCAAACATCAGCTCTTTCTATTGCCGTAAGAGAACGAATTGCGCTATATTTCTCAACATTTTCATTGATTTTTTTTCTTTTTCTAAGACCAGCTGTATCAATTAGGACATAGTTCTGATCTTCATAAGTAAATGGAGTATCTATCGCATCTCTTGTCGTTCCCGGAATATCACTAACTATAACACGATTCTCTCCTAACATTTTATTTATAAGTGATGATTTACCAGCATTAGGCTGTCCAACAACTGCAACTTTAATTACAGAATCATCATAATCTGTATCTTTATCTTCAGGAAAATATTTAATAACTTCATCAAGCATGTCACCAATACCATACCCTCTACCAGCTGAAATAATCAACGGTTCGCCTAACCCTAATTCATAAAAGTCATAAATAGAATCTGGTGTTTCGTGTGTATCTACCTTATTACAAACTAATAGTACTTGCTTGCCTGATTTATAAAGCATTTCTGCAACTTCTCTATCTGTTGAAGTCAGTCCTGCTGAACCATCAACCATAAAAAGAATTACATCTGCTGTATCGATTGCCATTTCAGCTTGCATTCTCATTTGAGAAAGAATTACATCTGCTGTATTAGGCTCTATACCTCCTGTATCGATTAAAGTAAAATATTTACTTAACCATTCTGCCTCTGCATAAATTCTATCTCTGGTAACTCCTGGTTTATCCTCTACTATAGCTATTCTCTTTCCTGCTAATCTATTAAATAATGTTGATTTACCAACATTCGGTCGTCCAACAACCGCAACAACGGGTCTTGCCAAATTAATCACACCTTTCTTCTAAGCTCTTTCTAAAACTCTTCAACTATAATGTCTACCAAATTTTCTGCATCATTTTCTGCAACAATTACTTTCATACTAAGTCTTTCTTCTAAATCGCTGAGATCCAAATCATCTAAAAATACCGTATCATTTGCTTTTAGCATTGCTCTAGGAATTATTATAGCATCTCTTTTGGGCCACTTTAAAACCTCTTCTATAATATCTCCCCCAGTTAAAAGCCCTGCAACAGTAATCGTTTCGCCAAAAAATTTATTTTTGACTGAGATTACATCAAGTTCAACTTTTATCTTGTCTTTTATACGATTAATCATATCCTTTATAAATCCCTTGGCTAATGTACCTGTAACCATATAAAAACTCTTCGAAATGTTCAAACCATGCTCTACATTATTCAGACCTTCATCAAGTGTTGTTATAAAATTTCTAAGCATTCCAACTCCATTTTCAATTTGTGGAAAACCTTCATAATCTTCTTCTGGTAAAATCTCACGTTCACCAACCACATAAAATTCGTCAGAAAGAAACGCAAATTTAGTTCCAAGCTTTTCTAAAAACTCTTCTTGTTTTTTATCCATCAACTCAAAAACTTCCAAAGTCTTTTCCTTATCAAAGATCTCTAATTTAGGTAGATGTTCTCTATGTTTAGTTATTCCCACTGGAACTATAGCTACACTAACAACCCAAGGATGGAACTTTGCCAAATCGTCAAGTGTCCTCTCTAAATGTTCACCATCATTTACTCCAGGAATCAACACTATTTGACATTTCATTTCTATTCTAGCTTCATGTAATTTTTTCATACGCTCATACAATAATGCTGCATTAGGGTTAGTAAGCATTTTCACCCTTAAATCTGGTTCTGTAGCATGTACTGAAACATTTATTGGGCTAATTCTGTATCTAACAATTCTATCTAAATCTTCATCGCTCATATTAGTCAATGTTATGAAATTACCCTGTAGAAATGAAAGCCTTGAATCATCATCTTTAAAATACAATGTTTCTCTCATTCCCTTTGGCAATTGATCAATAAAACAGAACATGCACTTATTCCGACAGCTTTTAGCTTTATCTATAAGTGGATTTGTAAAGAACATACCTATTCTCTCATCATATTCTTTCTCTATCTCCAATTCCCAAATCTCTCCATTAGGTTTTTCAATAACCATTTCAATATACTCATCTGTAATCAAGTACTTATACTCAATTATATCTGCTACTGGCTGACCATTAATAGATACAAGCACATCACCTATTTCAATTCCTAATTCTTCTGCTATACTATCTGTTTCTACTTCACTAATAAAATTTCTACTTTTACAATACGAATTTAATTCCATTTTTACACCTTTCTAATTTTAGGTATTCCTAAAAACTGTCCGCTTCTATTATACCACATTCAAACCTCATTATTTTAATATAAATTTGCTGTAATTGCAACTACATAACTCATAATTCGTAAAAAAGACTTGTAAAAACTTCTTTTAGCTGTATAATAGGGAAAGTAAATATTCTACTAAAAGGATGTGATTTCATGAAATCAGAAGAAAAAATTAAATCATTAATGTTACTATTAATATACACTGGTCGCCTCATGCTAAAATCTGGTGCTGAAACATACAGAGTCGAAGACACCATGAAAAGAATGGCAATGAGTCGCAACATTGAACAATTTGATTCTTTTGTCACTCCCACAGGCCTCTTTATATCTGCATCTTATAAAAATGATTCTTTTTCTTACATTCGTAGAATAAAAAAGTTATCAATAGATCTTCAAAAAGTTTCTGAAATAAATGAATTTTCAAGACTTTTTGTATCCTCAAATATGAGCATTAAAGATGGGTTTAAAACTATTAAAAAAATTGAAACTGGACTGTACTATCCTAAATATCTTCAAAGAATTGGAGGTGGACTTGGAAGTGCTGGTTTTGCAATACTATTTGGTGGAAATTATATTGACTTTTTCCCAGCATTTTGCGCTGGCTTTATACTGCTTACATTTAGCCACCTTACTCAAAAAAATAATATATCTATATTAGTAAACAATATTCTCGGCGGAATGGTAGTTACAATAATAACTCTTATTTTCCACTTTTTTTATTCTGATTTCAACATAGCAGCAATAATAAGTGGATCAATAATGCCTTTAGCTCCAGGAGTCGCAATAACAAATGCTATAAGAGATTTTATATATGGAGATTATTTAGCTGGAGTTTCTAGAGCCATCGAAGCTATAATAATTGCAATTGGAATAGCCTTTGGTGTAGGTATCATTCTTAATTTATCTCAATTTATAGGAGGGCTAATACAATGACATTTATAAATCAGTTTTCATTTGCATTCATATCTACGCTTGGCTTTACAATCATATTTAATATTCCACGAAAGCAAATGGTCGCTGCAAGCCTCTTAGGTTCAATAGGCTGGTGCGTATATTATTTTTATAAATTATCCTCTTCGCCTATAATAGCTGCTTTTTGGGGCGCATTAATAGTCGGTTTCATTGGAGAAGTTTTTGCTAGAATAAGAAAACAACCAGCAACGCTTTTTATAATACCTGGAATAATTCCTTTAGTTCCAGGTGCTGGCATGTACTACACTATGTATCATTTAGTACAAAATGACCTCTCAAAATCTGCACAATTTGGTATAGAAACTCTAATGATTGCACTATCAATAGCCATCGGAATAATCCTAGCAACATCTGTTAGCAAAGCATTTCCTCGCAGGTAGTGCTTTTAGAATACTATCTATAAATATACTAAATAAAAGCGTCTATATAGACGCTTTTATTTAGTATATTTAATCATAATATCAACTAACTTTTCTAATTCTCCATCCAGATTTTCATCTATATTATCAAATTTTTTGTGAAGACAATCCTTCATATGAGATTCTAGTATTATTCCTCCGACTTTGTTTATCGCAGATTTTACAGCAGCTACTTGTATAAGTATATCTCCGCAATACTTCCCTTCATCAACCATTCGCTGTATTCCTTTTACTTGACCTTCAATTTTTCTAAGTCTCTTAATTATAGCCTCATCTTTTTTGCATTTTTCTATATTCTCCATAATCAATCTCCCTTACTTATTTTCTTTTTCTATCAAGCGTTTAACTCTCATTTGGTCCTCTATTTTAAACCTATTATCTAATATTTTCAAAACCCCGCCTGATAAAAACATCATTATAAAACCAATTACCATAGCATTTGTCTCATAATCTTTTACTATTGACACTATACCATTAATTCCAAGCACTATTCCTACAATAAGAGCTACTAGAGGTATACCATATACCATATATGCTTGTCTCATAAATTTTTTTGTCTCTGTTTCAAGCAATACTATATCTCCAACTTTAGCACCAATGTTATTAGCTAGGTCTATTTCTAAACTATTAGATTTGCAACTGCCACTGCAGTCTGCACAACTTTCACCTCATTGTGTCATTCGTATGATGTGTACTTTCATATTTCCACCATCTACATTTGTAACTAAAGCTCTCTCTTCCATCTTTATCCCTCACTCTCTAAAATTCCTTTTACAACTTCTGATGCTATTACAAGTCCTGCTGCCCCTGGCACAAATGACATCGTCCCATTAATCTGCTTAAATGGAGATTCATTTTTTTCTAGTTGCTCTGGTTTTATTGGCTGCTCTTCAGAATAAACAACTTTCAATTTCTTGATTCCTCTATTTTTTAATTCTCTTCTCATAACTTTTGCCAAAGGGCACATTTTTGTTTTTTTTATATCCGCCACTTTTAAATCTAACGGATTAAACTTATTTGCAGTACCCATACTCGATATAATTGGTATCTTTCTTTTCTCACAAACTTCTGCCAAAAGAATCTTTGATGAAATCATATCTATAGCATCTACCACGTAGTCCCAATCAAATTCAAAAAAATGTTTCCAATTTTGTGCTTCGATTTTTTCATTATAAACAACTACTTTACAATCTGGATTTATATATTTTATTCTCTCTTTAAATAAATCTACCTTACTTTTCCCTATGGTTTGATCATTAGCTATTATTTGTCTGTTTATATTTGTAACATCTACAATATCGTAATCTACTAGATGCAATTCGCCTATCCCAGCTCTCGAAAGAGCTTCTACCACATATCCACCTACTCCACCTACTCCAAATACTATTATCTTAGCACCATTAAGCCTTTCGATACCTTTTTTCCCAACTAACATCTCTGTTCTAGTAAACCTTTGCTTCATAAATCATCCTCCATTACCCCACGTGGGTATGTTTTCTCTATCAATCATATCATAATAAAAAGCAAGGGACAAGCCCTTGCTCAAATCAAATACTACTTCTCTTCTTTTTCTAAATCCAATTTTATACTCAATTCTTTGAGCTGCGCTTCAGTAACCCCTGTTGGAGCCTCTGTAAGTAAGCTAGTAGCAGCTTGAGTCTTTGGAAATGCAACAACGTCTCTTATATTATCACTATCTGTAAGAAGCATAACCAATCTATCAAATCCATATGCTAAACCACCATGTGGTGGTACTCCATATTTAAACGCCTCCATCAAGAAACCAAATTTAGCCCACGCCTCTTCTTTAGTAAATCCTAAAGCAGTAAACATTCTCTCTTGTAATTCTGAGTTGTTTATACGGATACTTCCTCCACCAATTTCATCTCCATTTATTACGATATCATAAGCCTTAGCTCTAACTTTCTCTGGCTCGGTTTCTAAAAGATCAATATCCTCATCCATTGGGTGAGTAAATGGATGATGCTTAGCTACATATCTATCTTCTTCTTCATCATATTCAAATAATGGGAACTCTGTTATCCACAAGAATTCAAAAGCATTTGGATCAATAACATTCATCTTTTTAGCTATTTCCTGTCTTAAATGTCCTAAAGAATCAAATGTAACACTATCTTTATCTGCAACGATGAATATCATATCTCCAGCTTTAGCTTCCATTGATTCTAATACTGATTTCACTTCTTCTTCGCCAAGAAATTTAGCAATTGGAGAATCTATTCCCTCTTCTGTAACTTTTATCCAAGCTAGTCCTTTTGCTCCGTACGTTTTTACAAATTTCTCTAATTTAGAGATTTGTTTTTTACTAAAAGCATCCGCTCCATCATCTATTTTTATAGCTCTAACACTTCCGCCTTCTGCTATAGTATTTTTGAATACACCAAATCCAGATTCTTTAAGGTTTTCTGATAAATTCCTAAGTTCATATCCAAATCTCAAATCTGGTTTATCTGAACCAAATCTTTCCATCGCTTCTTTATAAGGCATACGCTTTATTGGAAGCTCAATTTCAACACCCTTAAGTTCCTTAAACACTCTGTACAATAGACCTTCATTTACATTTATTACATCATCAATGTCTACAAACGAAAGTTCCATGTCGACTTGCGTAAATTCAGGTTGTCTATTAGCTCTAAGGTCTTCATCTCTAAAGCATTTTACTATTTGGAAATATCTATCCATTCCAGATACCATAAGCAATTGCTTCATAAGCTGTGGTGATTGAGGTAAAGCGTAGAATTTACCAGGATTCACACGACTTGGAACTAAATAGTCACGTGCACCCTCTGGTGTTGGTTTATTAAGCATTGGTGTTTCTACTTCGATAAAGCAGTTTTCATCCAAATAGTTTCTAATAAGGTTTGACGCTCTATGTCTCATCTTAAGCTTATCTTGCATCTCTGATTTTCTAAGATCTAAATATCTATACTCTAATCTCTTTTGTTCAGATACTTCATCATTGTTTTTAATGTAAATTGGAGGAGTTTGTGCTGTATCTAAAACTCTAAGCTCACTCGCATATATTTCAATTTTACCAGTTGGCATTTCAAGATTAACAGATTGTCTAGCTTTTACAGTACCCCTAACAGCTATAACAAATTCGCCTCTTAAGCCCTCTGCTTTATCAAAAGCCTCTTTAGATATATCCGTATCGAATACAATCTGTGAAATACCAGTTGTATCTCTAAGATCTACGAATATCAAGCCACCTAATGTTCTTCTTTTTTGAACCCATCCCATAAGGATGACTTCTTCACTTATATTTTCTTCTCTAAGAAGACCACATTTGTGAGTTCTTCTCCAGTTTCCCATTTTCTCTGTCATTTTACTTTCCTCCTAATATTGCTTCAACAGCTTCATAAATATTATTTATTTCAACTTCACTTTGCTCACTTTTTTGCATATCTTTAAGCATTACAACACCGCTCTCAAGTTCCTGGTCTCCAAGTGTCAAATTCACCTTGCTACCCATTTTATTTGAATATTTAAATTGAGCTTTGGCACTTCTTGCCAAATGATCAAGTTCTGCTGCATATCCCATTTTTCTAAGCTTATAAACTATTTCAAAACCTTTTTTTCTTGCATTTTCACCAAGTGTTACAACAAATACATCAACAGTTTCTTCATTTGGAATCTCAATATCTAAATTATCCAATGTTAGAAGTAGTCTCTCCATTCCCATTCCAAAACCAATTCCCGGAACTTCAGGACCACCAATTTCTTTAACTAATTTATCATATCGACCACCGCCACAAACAGTTCCTTGTGATCCAATATCTTTACTTATAAATTCGAATGCCGTTTTAGTGTAGTAATCAAGACCTCTAACAATTTTAGGATTCACTACAAATGGTATTCCAATACTTTCTAGGTACATTTTTACCTGTCCAAAATGTTCCTCACAATCTTCACACAAATAGTCAAGCATAAGTGGTACATCTGTCAATTCAGCTTGGCAAGATTCTACTTTACAATCTATGATTCTCATAGGATTTGTTTCAAATCTTTCTTTACATGTTCCACAAAGGTTTTCTAATTTTGATTTCAAAAATTCTTTTAATTTCTCGTGATATATAGCCCTACACTTAGGACATCCTATACTATTTATATTTAATTCTATATTTTCAAGTCCTAACTTTTCAAACAATCTATGAGCAATAGATATAACCTCAGCATCTATCGTTGGATCTTGTGCTCCAAATGCCTCTACTCCAAATTGATGAAATTCTCTCATTCTACCCGCCTGTGGTCTTTCATATCTAAAGCAAGGTGTAAGATAATAAACTTTAGTTGGTTGTGGGCCTGCACTTAATTTTCTCTCTACATAAGCTCTAACAACTGGTGCAGTTCCTTCTGGCTTAAGTGTTATACTTCTTCCTTTTTTATCCTCAAAAGTATACATTTCTTTTTGAACAACATCCGTAGTCTCTCCTACTCCTCTTTTAAAAAGTTCTGTATGTTCAAATGTAGGTGTTCTAAGCTCTTTATAACCAAACTCTCTACAAACTTCTCTGATAAGCTCTTCTAAATAATGCCACTTATACGCATCATTAGGCAAAACATCTTGTGTTCCTTTTGGCGCGATTAATTTCATAAATAGCCGCCTCCTTCTTTCTAAAAATTTTTTGATCTAGAATCCAAAACTCTGTGGTAACAAAAAAAACCTCGTCTCTACAATTAAATAATTTAATTGCAGGGACGAGAGTTTCTCCCGTGGTACCACCCTTTTTAGATCAAAGATCCTACTCATTCGCTCCTTAACGCGGATTTACGTGTGATATATTTATTCTATCACCTGCTCCTAAGTGTCCTTCATCTCAAGTTGCCTTTGACCTTTCACCGACGTCAAATCGCTGTACACAAACTTCAAGACTACTATTCTTATTCTCTGCATTTCATATATAAATTGTATTATAAATCAGTTTTAATTATTTGTCAAGATTTCTATTTTCTTCTCTAACATCTCCTCAAATCGCTCCAAATAAGGCACTATATCTCGAAAATTTGGAACAGATTTGAATTTGTTTTTTTCACTTTCAAATATCTTAGAAACTCCTCCAACTCCAAAAGAATATATCGGATGAACCTCTTCCATCATCAATATATTATAAATTCCCATTTTGTGCTCCTTAGCATAGCCAATATTCGCTAAATTTCCACTGATATGTTGCTGTCTATAAAGATAATACGAGCTATACCCTTCTCTACTCAGCAAGTCTAAACTTTCTTCTACGAGCTTCTCTATCGTTTTAGACTCCATAAAACTATATTTACTTATAAAATGTTTCAGCTCCGCAGCTCTTTTTATAGCTAACGAATGTATCGTAACATTTTCTGGCGAGAGCTCTATAATCTTTTCTAAAGTAATTCTATAACTCTCTGCATCCTCATCTGGCAATCCTAATATCAAATCCATATTTATATCAAAATCATATTTTCTAGCTAAATTATAAGCATACACTATAGACTTCGCAGAATGAGTGCGTCCCATTTTCTTTAGAATTTCGTCATTAAAAGTCTGAGGATTTATACTCAACCTAGTTACTCCATATTTTTTTAGCATCATTAACAATTCTTCATCTATAGTATCCGGTCTTCCAGCTTCATATGTAAACTCTATCACATTTGACAAATTCACATTATTCTCTATAGCCTCTAGCATTTGCTTAATTGATTTTCTAGTTATAGAAGAGGGGGTGCCTCCGCCTATATAAACTGTATGAATAGGTTCTTTTATATACTTTGAAAATCTTTCAATTTCATCGCACAATGCATCTATATATTCGTTCTCCAGATGTTTCCATTTACTATATACATGAGTCGGAAAAGAGCAATAAACACATTTGCTAGGACAAAATGGTATACTAATATACAAACTCGCCTTCCCTTTAGAATCATTTATAATCTTTAATTCTCTATTAGCTATATCTGATATGAGTTCCGCATTTTCTATAGACACTAAAAATTTTTGACAAAGTTCATCTATTACACGATCATCTGCCCAGTTTTCGCGTTTCATTTTGTGAACTAATTTTACTGGTCTAACTCCAGTCAATATTCCCCAAGGTGATATTCTGCCATAGTATTTTGTTATATGCTCATAGCATAATTTCTTTACATAAAAATTAATACTGCTTCTTTCTTTCAAAATTATTTCAGAAAATTGTTTGCTAATATTCAATGTTTTGATATATTTTTGTTCTCCAATAGTTAGCGTAACACTTATATTTTTATTGTCTATATCGATATCCAAACGCTCATTAAATTTTTCCATTTCCTTTAAATCTTCGACCAATACATACTCATCATCAGTAAAAAGAGCTCTAATGAGCTCTGATAAAGAATCTTTATAAATTTTTTGAATAAATACACCTAGTTTCATAGTTATCCCTCAAATTTAACATATCTATTTTGTTCTTTCTCATCTTTAACATTAGTTTTCGGACCATGTCCAGGATAAATCACTACATCCTCTTCTAAACTGTAAATTTTATTTTTTATTGAATTTTCAAGTTTTTCTAAATTTCCAGCATAAAGATCAGTTCTTCCAACAGATCTAAAAAATAAAGTATCGCCAACAAATAAGTCCTTTTCTATTAAAAATGAACTACTTCCCTCAGTATGTCCTGGAGTATGAATTATCTTAACTCTTCGACCTGCAAATTCAAGATTTGTTTTTTCATTAAAGTAAACATTTGCATCATAAGTTATTTCACCCAAATGAAGCATTATAGAGAGGTTTTTCTCTGCACTTTCCATTAATTCCCTATCATCTTCATGAACCCAAACAGGTACATCTAACGCTTCTGCTAATCCTTTAACTCCACCAATATGATCACCATGCCCGTGTGTCAACAATATTTTTTGAACTTTTAGATTTCTGTTATTTACAAATTCTTCAATCGTCTCAGGATTACCACCTGGATCCACAACTAATGATTCTAACGTCTCATCATCATAAATTATATAGCAATTTGCCATCATAAGTCCTACTTTTAATGCTTGTATCTGTATCATATTTCCCACCCTTGTCTTTTCTACTAATTTTATCTAAAATATTTTTTTACTATCTAAAAGCAATGTAACTGGACCATCATTTACAAAATCTACCTTCATATGTGCACCAAACTTACCTGTTTCAACCTCTAAATCATATTGCGTTTCTAACTTAGTTTTAAGTGCCTCAAATGTAGGATTTGCCTTTTCTGGTCTAGCTGCACCCATAAAATTTGGTCGTCTACCCTTTCTACAATCACCCATCAATGTAAATTGTGAAACTAAAAGTATTTTACCACCAACATCTTTAACAGATAAATTCATCTTATCATTTTCATCTTCAAAAATCCTCAAATTAGCGATTTTATCTGCCATAAATTCCAAATCAACCTGCTCATCATCCGGCTCTACTCCTACTAAAACCATCAAACCATGATCTATAGCTCCAACAATTTCACCTTCAACGTAAACTTTAGCTTCCTTTGCTCTCTGAACCACACTTCTCATACTACTCACCTCTTTATGATATGACTCTATATACATCTATTACTTCTTTTAATGCCTTTATTTTCTTCATTAAAGTATTTAATTGATCTATGCCCTTTATTTCTATAGTTATATTTATGAACGTAGTCTTGTCCTTATTTGTACGTGCATTTAAAGATGACACATATAAATTAGCCTCTGAAATCATTTTTGTAACTTCATATAGTAAACCTCTTTCATCAAGTGCTTTTATTTGAATCTCCGCACCGAAAGAAATCTCTTCAACTTGATCCCACTCTACTTCTATGAAACGACCTTGTTCTGAAACATGCTTTATATTAGGACAATCTTTCCTATGAACAGAAACTCCTCTACCTTTAGTAATATATCCTACAATCTCATCGCCTGGAACTGGGTTGCAACATTTCGCAAACTTAACCTTTATATTGTCGACACCTCTTACCAGTATTCCCTGATCATTCTTCCTTCTTTCATCAGGCTTTGTTGGTCCTTTTTCTAGTTTCTCTAAAAGTGTTGCTTCTGCTTCTTTTTGTCCATATTTTTCTTCATAAAAATCTTTAATCTTTGCCATAACTTGGTTAAGTGTCATACTACCATAACCTAGTGAATTGTACAACGCTTCTACATCCGGCATTTTATTCTTCTCAACAATTTTTTCAAGCCAATCTTCTTTCACTGCTTCTGGAATTTTATATTCAAGCCTCTTAATCTCTTTTTCTATCATACTTTTGCCCTTTATGATATTTTGATCTCTATCCGCTCTCTTGAAAAATTGATTAATTTTATTTTTAGCTTGATTACTCTTAACTATTTTAAGCCAGTCACGACTTGGCCCATGTGATTTAGGTGAAGTGAGCACCTCTATAATATTTCCATTTTTGAGTTTGTATTCAATTGGAACTATTTTCCCATCAACCTTTGCACCTACACAAGCATTCCCAACAGCAGTATGCACTCTATATGCAAAATCCAATGGAGTAGAACCTTGTGGCAAATTAATAACATCTCCTTTAGGCGTAAATACAAAAACCTCATCTTGATACAAATCTATCTTCAATGATTCCATAAACTCTTTAGGATCTTTTGTCTCTTTTTGCCATTCTAACATTTGCATAATCCAATTAAGCTTTTGGTCCATCTTTTCAGGTTCTTGAACACCTTCTTTATACATCCAATGTGCCGCTATACCATATTCTGCAGTTCTATGCATATCTTTTGTACGAATTTGAATTTCAAATGTGCCGCCATTTGGACCTATAACAGTAGTATGAAGTGATTGGTACATATTAGCCTTTGGTGTAGCTATATAATCTTTAAATCTCCTAGGAAGAGGTTTCCAAAGCGTATGAACAATACCTAGAACTCCATAACAATCTTTAACAGAATCTACAATAACACGTATCGCTATTAAATCAAAAATCTGATCAAAGTCTTTATTTTTGTACACCATTTTCTTATATATACTATAGAAATGTTTTGGTCGTCCATAAATTTCATTTTCTATTCCCATTTGATCTAATTTTTCTTTAAGAGCCTCACTAACTTCATTAATGTATTTCTCACGTTCTTGCCTCTTCATTGAAACTTTCTCTACTAAATTATAATATCCATCTGGATCTAAAAATCTAAGCGAAAGATCCTCTAATTCCCACTTTATCTTAAAAATACCTAATCTATTAGCAATGGGAGCATATATTTCTACTACCTCTAATGCTTTTTCTCTTTTTTTAGCTTCTGACATATACTCTAGCGTTCTCATGTTGTGAACCCGGTCTGCCAATTTAATAATTATTACTCTGATATCTTTAGACATAGCTATTACCATTTTACGCATATTCTCAGCTAGTCTTTCTTCTTTAGAATGATACGTCATTTTTGTTAATTTGGTAACACCCTCAACTAAATATGCTATTTCTTCACCAAATTCATCTGCTATATCTTCTTTTGTTATTTCGGTATCCTCTACAACATCGTGTAACAATGCACTTGCTATAGTAGCTATGTCCATTTTTAATTCAGCTAATATTAGTGCCACATTATAGGGATGCATAAAAAATTCTTCACCAGAATTTCTAAGTTGACCATCATGTGATTTTTTCGCAAGATCATAAGCTCTTACTATGATTTCAAAATCACCTTCTGGATTATATTCTTCTATTTTTTCAATCAAATAATCTACTGATAGATATTCGCTTGCCATATTTTCACCCACTTGTATTTAAGACATATTATAATTGCCGCGTTTTTGTAATTATCTATAAATTCTATATATACGAGTATAACAGTTTTCAAAAAAAAATGCACTAAAAAGTGCATTTTATCTTTGTCTTAGTAAATCCAATTAATAATTTTTTACTCTCCATCATAATGAACTAAAGAATAAATTGGATATTTAGCGAACTTTTCTCTTGCCTTAAGAAAATCAAGTTCTATCATGAAACAAAGTGCAACAACTTCTCCACCCAAAGATTCAATCATATTTACAACGGCTTCAACAGTTCCTCCTGTCGCAAGCAAGTCATCTGCTATAACTACTCTAGCACCCTCGTAAATCGCGTCTTTGTGCATCTCAAGCACATCTGTTCCATATTCTAAATCATATTCAAATTTAACCGTCTCTGCCGGTAATTTACCAGGTTTTCTAACTGGAATAAATCCAGTTTCAGTTGCATAAGCTAAAGGTGCTCCTACTAAAAAACCTCTCGCTTCTGGTCCAACAACTAGATCAAACTCGATATTGTCTTTTTCAAGATTATTCTTGATATCATCTATACAAAATTTCCACGCTTGTCCATCTTTTAAAACCGTAGTGATATCTTTAAAACCAATACCCTCTTTCGGAAAATCTTGTACATTTCTAATTTTCGATCGTAAATCCATTTTTTTCCCCCTGACCTAAACTACCCAAGTTTTAAGCTCTTGCCGATTTAGATTTAAATTTCTTTGTAAGCATATACCATACTGGACTTGCTATAAATATTGAAGAATATGTTCCAACTGCAACCCCTACAATAAGTGGCAATGCGAAATCTTGAATAGCCTCAACACCAAAGATATATAAACATAATATAGTAATAAGAGTAGTTGCCGATGTATTAATAGAACGAACTATAGTCTGAGCTATACTCTTATTAACTAATTCTTCCTGAGCATTTCTTTTAAAGTATTTTCTGTTCTCTCTAATTCTATCAAATACAACAATAGTATCATTTATAGAATAACCAACTATTGTAAGTATCGCTGCAACAAATGAGCTTGTAATTGGAATTTGAAGTACTGCATAAACTGCAAGTGCAACTAAAACGTCATGTACTAGTGCTACAACCGCAGCTACACCAAATTTAAACTCAAATCTAACAGTTATATACAATAACATGCAAAGTGTTGCTATGAATATAGAAATATAAGCTGATTGTCTAATTTCATCACCAATACTTGGCTTGAATTTTTGAGACTGAATCAAATTATCAGCTTCATTTAAGTCGTACTTAGCAGCAAACTTTTCAAAAAAAGCTAAACGCTCTTTATTGTCTAAGTCTTTTGTAGTTTTTATTATTACTTCATGGTTTCCATCACCAGCATGAATAATGTCTGTCTTAGCATCTAATTCATCTGTAATCATTCTCAATTCATTAACTGGAACCTCTTTACCAAAGTCAATTTGAACCAATGTACCACCCGTAAAGTCTATACCTTGATTCAACCCTTTAACTCCCATAGTAACAAGGCCTATGAGGATGATCGCTAATGATATTGCAAAAAATATTTTTCTACTTTTAATAATATTCATTACGCTACCTCCTTAACCTTAACACCAAATAGTGATTTGTTTTTTGCTATAGCTTTACTTGATCCTACTAGTAATTTAAGTAAGTATCTAGTAATAAATACAGCTGTAATAAGTGATGCTATCAAACCAATTATAAGTGTAACAGCAAAACCTTTTATTGGACCTGTACCAAATGCATACAATACAATACCTGCAATAAGAGTTGTAATATTAGCATCCATTACTGTAGTAAGTGCTCGTTTAAATCCTGATTCAACCGAACTTCTAACCGATTTACCTAATCTGATTTCTTCTTTAATTCTCTCAAATATTACTACATTGGCGTCAACGGCCATACCTATAGAAAGAATTATACCTGCAATACCTGGAAGTGTAAGTGTTGCACCAATTAAGTTCATAGTTCCGAACAATAATAAAATGTATATAACCAAACTAATATCGGCAACAAATCCTGGTAATCTATAGAACACAATCATAAATGCAAATACAATAGCAAGTCCTATCATAGCTGCAAAAATACTCTTATCTAATGATTCTAAACCAAGTGTTGGTCCAATTACAGAAGATTGTACTTCTTCAAGTTCAACTGGAAGTGCTCCACCACGAATAAGCATAGCAAGTTCAGTTGCACTCTCATATGTGAAACTTCCTTGAATAACAGATTGACCATCAGTTATTATAAGTCCTGGAGTCAATGCTGGTGCACTTATTATTTCACCATCTAGTACAATATATATCGTTCTTGCTTGACGACTTGGTAGTTTTGACAACTCAACAGTTGCATCTTCAAAACGCTTTGCTCCTTCTTCATCAAAAGAAAGTGCAACAACATCTTCACGAGCTCCTGTAACCTTATCCTCTTGCTTTTGTGGTTTTGAATCCTTAACATTTGCACCTGTAACTATAACTTTACCATTTTCTAGTAAATACTTTGTAGTATCTTCAGGTTTCGTATCTTCTGGGAATCCTTCTTTCAAACTAATAAATTGTAGTTCAGCAGTTTTACCAATGATATCAATCGCTTTATTGACATCATCTACACCTGGAAGTTCAACACGAATTCGCTTATCTCCCTCAATAGTAGTGTTTGTCTCTCCAACACCCATACCATTGATACGCTGATCTATTATAGATTTTGCGTCAGCCATTTTTTCTGCTAATTCCGTTCCTGTTAAATCTGTTTTTGCCTCTAGTACTACGAAAACTCCACCTTCTAAGTCAAGTCCAAGTTTCACCTGATCTCTAAGTGGTGAAATTGTGTATTCGCCAATTTTAGCACCATTAACTGCTACAAATGCTGCAGAGCAAACTAACGCTAAAATGATGACAAATACCATAAGATTTTTCTTGCTCATCTTTGTTTCCCCCTCGTTTTATTCATCACATAACTAGTATTATACCAAATTTTTATAAATATTAAAATATAATAAATGGTATTATTTCCTAAATGTCATATTTTTTATTATTTGACGCTTTTTCCAGCGTGCTTTTCTGAAAAATCAACATACTCTTTTGCATTTTCTCTTATATGCTTTTTTTCTTCTTCTGTTAACTCTCTAATTACTTTTGCTGGAGATCCCAGTGCTAGTGAGCCACTTGGAATTACTTTTCCAGGTGGAACTAAACTTCCTGCACCAAGTAACACATCGCTTTCGATTATAGCTCCATCGAGAACTATAGCTCCCATACCAATGAGTGAATTATCCTTAATCTCACACCCATGTAAAATAACATTATGACCTATAGTAACTCCATTTCCAATCTTAACTGGATTACCTGCTGAAGTATGAAGTGTTGAGTTATCCTGTACATTGCTTCTCTCTCCAACATAAATTGGCTCCAAATCTCCTCTTAAAACCGTATGATACCAAATAGAACTCTTTGACTTCAGTACTACTTTTCCAATAACATCTGCTGATTCTGAAATATAAGCATCTTCATCTACTTCTGGATTATATCCTTCGTAAGATTTAATCATCTTATTATTCATCTCCTTCTAAATTAGCTGCTACAGAAAGTGCACACTCTATACGCTTTTTCTCCATTTCACATCCTACTTTATAAGGCTTCGTAACATCTCCATTCGCATGGAACGCATTTGCCATACATCCACCACTACAGTAAAATTTAGCCCAGCAATCAGAACACTCTGGTTTTGAATAAACATTTACCTTGCTAAAATCTTCTACTAGCTCTGTTTTTACGACTCCTGTTTCAACATCTCCAAGCTTGAAATCTGGATTATCTACAAATTGATGACATGGATAAAGATCTCCTTTAGGAGTAACTGCTAAATAACTCGAACCAGCTCCACATCCTGTTATTTTTCTTATAACACAAGGCCCTTGATTTAAATCGGCTACGAAATGATAAAATGTAAAATTAGGATTTTCTTTTTTCATATCAATATACATAGCAGATAATTTTTCGTATTCATTCAATACTGTATCCAAATCTTCTTCACGAATAGCATAATCCATCTTAGGATCAGTAACAACTGGTTCTAATGATGTAATATCAAAACCTAAATCTTTGTAATGTTTAACATCTTCAGCGAAATCTAAATTATATCTAGTAAATGTTCCACGAATAAAGTACTCTCTTTGACCACGTTTCTCTATTAATCTTTGGAATTTAGGAACTATAGTGTCATAGCTACCTTTTCCATTTGGAGTAGGTCTCATCTTATCATTTACTTCTTTTCTACCATCTAATGATAGTACCACATTGTGCATATTCTCGTTTATAAAATCAATTTTTTCTTCATCAAGAAGTACACCATTTGTAGTTATAGTAAATCTAAAATTCTTATTGTGTTCTTTTTCTAATTCTCTACCATATGCAACTAATTTCTTTACAACATCCCAGTTCATAAGTGGTTCTCCGCCAAAGAAATCGACATCTAGATTTCTTCTTCCCTTAGATGCTCTAACTATAAAATCTAAAGCTTTTTTACCTACTTCAAGAGGCATAAGCTCTGAACAACCCTTATAGTCCCCTTGTGATGCAAAGCAATAATTACATCTTAAATTACAATCATGTGCTACATGAAGGCAAAGCGCCTTTACTGTTTGATTCATAGTTTGATTCGCATATTTTCCATAAATATCATCAGCGTTTAACATTCCTTGTTCTTCTAACTCTTTAAGTTCACCAAATATTTCCTTGATAGATTCTTTTTCATTTGGATATTTTTCGCTCAAAGTTTTGATTGCCTCATCATGAGGTAATTTTTCGCTTAAAGACAATGCTTCATACGTCAAATCATCAACCACATGTACCGAACCACTATTTATATCTAATGCCATTTTTTTGCCATTCATTTCATACAAGTGTAGTGCCATTTTGTATCCTCCTACTTCTTCTACTATGTGTTTATATTTATGTACCTCTTTCATATTTCTAATAGATTCCTAAAATCTATCAAAAGGCATAAAATAAGGCAGGCTTTCACCTGCCATTTCAAATTAAACTCTTAAATTTGTAACCTTTCAGCTAAAAACCTATTTGTTTACTTTTCTGCTTTTTGTTGAGCGTTTTCGCACAACTGATTGCCTACTGTACACGATGTTTTACAAGCTGATTGACAAGAAGTTTGACATTCGCCGCATCCGCCGTGAATTGTTGTAGACTGATAATTTCTTTTAGTTAATGTCTTAATATGCTTCATACTATCCCTCCTCAATGACAAGAGCCATTATACCATAATTCTAAAACAAAATAAAGTAGCTTAAATCTTTATACGGTTCTATTTATCAAGAGAAGTTTTTTGTAAACTTCCAATAGCCCATTTTTCTACGACCAATCTGCCTTGATCTCCGATTTCTAAAGTCACCTTATCGTCCATAATCTTAGTAATTTTGCCATTGATTCCGCCAATAGTGATAACCTTGTCTCCTGTTTTAAGAGCACTTCTCATCTCTTTTACTTGTTTCTCTTTTTTCTTTTGAGGACGAATCAATATAAAGTAAAAAATTACTAGAAATACTACTGGTAAAATCAAGCTTCCTATAAAAGATTGTGGACTTGCTGCTGTAGCTGTCAATAAATTAGGCATTGAACAACCCCCTTTCCAACTACCATTATACCATATTTTTTTTAAATGCAATTATTATTTTTCTTCTGTCTTCTCATCTACATTTTGATTTGATTTTTTGTATCCATACTTTTCATAAAATTCATCTCTATACTCAAGTAATCTATCTTCTCTGATAGCTTCTCTGATATTGTCCATTAATTTGATAAGGAAATGTAAATTATGAATAGTAGCAAGTCTAGCTCCTAATATTTCATTTGCCTTAAATAAATGCCTTATATATGCTCTGCTATAATTTTTACACGCATAACAATCGCATTCTGGATCTAATGGTCCAAAATCTCTTTGATATTTTGCGTTCTTTATAGTAAGCTTTCCCTGTGATGTAAAGCAAGTTCCATTTCTAGCAATTCGAGTTGGTAAAACACAATCGGCCATATCTATACCTCTTATAACAGATTCAAATAAGTAATCTGGTGAACCTACTCCCATATTATATCTAGGCTTGTCTTTTGGTAACAAAGGTACTGTGTAATCTAAAACCTCATACATAAGTTCAGCTGGTTCTCCAACACTAAGCCCACCTACTGCATACCCTGGAAAATCTAATTCCATAATTTCCTTTGCACTTTGTTCTCTTAAATCTCTATAAACTCCACCTTGAACTATACCAAACACAGACTGCGTTTCTGGATTTTTATTTGCATCCTTAGAACGCTTAGCCCATCTAGTCGTTCTCTCTAACGATTTTTTCACATAATCATGGTCTGCTGGATATGGAGGGCACTCATCAAAGGCCATCATTATATCTGAACCCAATGCATTTTGAATCTCTATAGATTTTTCTGGACTAATGAAATGCTTAGAACCATCTATGAATGATCTAAATTCTACACCCTCTTCACTAATAGTTCGCATGTCTCCTAAACTAAAAACTTGAAAACCACCGCTATCTGTAAGTATAGGACCATTCCAATTCATAAATTTATGAAGTCCACCAGCTTCTTCTATCAGGTCATGACCTGGTCTTAAATACAAATGATAGGTATTGCTCAAAATTATTTGAGCCCCTAATTCTTTAAGTTCCTCTGGTGTCATAGTTTTAACTGTAGCTTTTGTGCCAACAGGCATAAATATAGGAGTCTCTACATCCCCATGTGGCGTATGCAAAATACCAAGTCTCGCTTTTGTTCTACTATCCTCTTTTAATAAATCAAAACTAATTGATGCCATTTAAAATCCTCTCCTAAACTAAAATTTCTCACCTTATTTTATAAACATTGCATCGCCCAAACTAAAGAAACGATATCTCTCTTTTACCGCAGTATTATAAGCATTTAATACTTCATCTTGACCTGCTAGCGCACTTACAAGCATTATAAGAGTTGATTCTGGTAAATGGAAATTTGTTATAAGTCTATCCACTACTTTAAAGCTATAACCTGGATAGATAAATATATCCGTCCAGCCTGATTGAGCTTTCATATTTCCATTCTCGTCAGCAACTGATTCCAAAGTTCTAGTACTAGTAGTTCCTACTGCTATAACCTTTTTTCCGTTCTTTTTCGCATCATTTATAATTTCAGCGGTTTCTTCACTAACCTCGTAGTATTCCGAGTGCATTTTGTGATCAAGTATATCATCTTCTTTAACTGGTCTAAACGTTCCAAGTCCTACATGAAGTGTAACATATGCTAACTTTACACCCTTCGACTCAAGTTTTTCAAGTATTTCATTCGTAAAGTGAAGTCCTGCTGTTGGCGCTGCCGCTGAGCCTTTCACTTTAGAATATACTGTTTGGTAACGTTCTCCATCTTCTAATTTTTCATGAATATAAGGTGGTAGTGGCATCTCTCCAAGTGATTCAAGTATCTCTTCAAATATCCCGTTGTAGTGAAATTCTATTATTCTAGCTCCTTCATCTCCGATTTCCAGCACCTCTGCCTCTAATATCCCATCTCCAAAGCTTATTATTTCACCGACTTTAGCTTTTCTACCAGGCTTAACCAATGTCTCCCAGCGATCTTTCTCTATACATTTAAGAAGTAAAAATTCTACCTTCCCTCCTGTTGCTTTTCGCTGACCATATAATCTTGCTGGTATAACTCTAGTATTATTAAGTACTAGGCAATCCCCTTCTTCAAAATAATCCAAAACATCGTAAAAATGTCTATGATCTATTTCTCCACTTTCCTTATCAAGTACCATTAGTCTTGATTCAGTTCTTTCAAGTTCTGGCCTTTGTGCAATCAATTCCTCTGGTAAATCAAAATAAAAATCTTTTTTCTTCATAACTCCCATCCTTTACTCTTCACTAATTAGATCAACATTCCAATAGTAAAACTTAAGTATTTCTTCAAAATCAAATCCTAAGTTGGCCATATTTTTAGCCCCCCATTGACTCAATCCCACACCATGTCCATAGCCTTTGCCTTTAAATGTAACGTTTTCACCTAATGACTCTACACGTCTCTGCTCATCTGCACTCAAAATATAAACTGCATCTTCAGTTTTTTCTACTTTTTCATCTGAATTTATGCTATACATATCCTGAATATCAGCTTCAACGGTTTTTCCTTTTTTTAAATCTAAAACATAGATTGGCTCTTCACTATGCACACTATACCAAGTACTTTTGATTTGGTTGTATCCTAGTACTTGACGAATCTTCTCTTTACTGAGATTTTGGATCCCCGCATCCCCAACAATTCTAAGATTTTGAACACGTCCATCATCTGATATATTTTGAGGTTCTATGCTCTTGATCCGTCCCACCCCATACAAATTTTTATCCAATATCTCTGCAAGTTTATCTTTATCCATATCAAATGTCCAACTCGCCTTCGGTGAATCTAGCGAATATGGATCATCAACTCCACGAAGGTAGTCAACTTTAGAACTCCATATAGACTCACTATCAGCTGTATGTCCTCCGCTATTCGAATGATAAACCGCACTTATATAGTCACCGTTATATTTTAAATATAAACTATCTGTTTCGTCAACTGCTTTTTTCGTAGATGTAGTTTCACCATCATATCCAAGATAAATTTGACTACTCGTTTTGTCCATCACATCATAAAAATCATCTTCTCTTTCAGACATTTGCTTCCTAGCAAATGTCCTAGCACAAATTGCCTGTGCTTTAAGTGCATCTTCTGGCCAACTAGATGGCATCTCTCCTGGCACTACGCCATACAAATAATCGGTTAAATCCAAAATATTTATCCAATAAATCTGACCATTTCTTTCTATTTTTTCTATTCTCCCACGGTATCTTCTATCCTTTACCTTTGTCAATTTAGTACCATCATCTACCCTTGTCTTTGCAGTATCGACAAAGCCCTGACCATCTAAATCCGCAAGTCTAACTCGAATTTTTTGCGCATACGCTTGGGCTGATAACACACTCAATAAAATGCTAACATACAAAATTATTTTTAATGTTTTGTTATAAAAATTAATCTTCATCATCTCAAATCCTCTAAATCCATTCCGAAATGTTTCAAACAATCTTTTGTTACCATTCGTCCTCTAGGTGTCCTATTTAAAAAACCTATTTGTAAAAGATAAGGTTCGTAAACATCTTCCACAGTATTTCTCTCTTCTCCAATAGATGCTGAAAGTGTATCTAGTCCAACTGGTCCTCCGCCAAATTTATGAATTATAGTCTTTATAAGTTTTTTGTCTATGTGATCAAGCCCTATAGGATCTATTTCCAATAAATCGAGTGCTTCTTTTGCAACCAAATCGTCGATATGCCCCTCATATCTAACCTGAGCATAATCTCTAACCCTTTTTAGCATCCTATTAGTAATTCTAGGTGTTCCTCTTGATCTTCTTGCTATTTCATAGCATCCCTTTGTATTTATAGTAACATCCAATATATCACATGATCGCTCAACTATTTTTTCTAAATCGTTCACATCATAGTAATCCAACTTACATATAACTCCAAATCTATCTCGAAGAGGTGATGTCAGAAGTCCAAGCCTAGTAGTTGCACCTATCAGTGTAAATTTATTCAAATCAAGTCTTATAGATCTAGCACTAGGTCCCTTTCCTATAACTATATCTATTTTATAATCTTCCATAGCTGGATATAACACTTCTTCTATATGTCTATTTAATCGATGTATTTCATCAATAAACAACACATCATTTTCTTCAAGCGAAGTAAGTATAGCCGCTAAATCTCCTGCTTTTTCTATAGCAGGACCAGAAGTAATTTTTATATTGGACTCCATTTCATTAGAAATAATACTGGCCAATGTAGTTTTACCAAGCCCAGGAGGCCCGTATAATAACACATGGTCTAGCGATTCATTTCTTTGTTTGGCAGCTTCTATAAAAATCTCTAATTTTTCCTTAGTCTTTTTTTGACCAATATATTCTTTTAAATATTGAGGTCTCAACGAATACTCTATAGCTTTATCTTCACCTTTTAGCTGGCTCGATACAACTCTTTTTTCTAATTCTTGCATGAGCTTTCGACTCCTTTTTAAATTAATTCCTTAAGCGCCTTTTTTATCATTGATTCTACTGTATCTGCTGATATTTTTTTGCATACACCCTCTGCTTCTAAACTTGAATATCCTAATGCTTCTAGAGCTTCAACTGCTTCTTTAAGTATTTTTTGATCGCTCTCAATTTCTATAGCCTCTTCATACTCCCATAAGTCAAAATCCTTAAGCTTATCTTTCAGTTCTAATATCATTCGCTCAGCAGTCTTTGCTCCAATTCCTGGGACTTTAGAAAATGTTTTTTTGTCATTAGATAATACTGCTGCTCTAACTTCTTTTGGTCTCATCGAAGATAATACCGACAAACCTACTTTTGGACCTATTTTAGATATGCCAATCAACAATTCAAAAAGTTCAAGTTCTTCTAAACTTTCAAATCCAAACAATGTAAGTTGATCTTCTCTAACATGTTGATGTGTATGTAACATCGTCTCTGTATTCAAATTTAATTTTCCTAATGTATTTGACGAGGTATACACTCTATAGCCCAATCCTTGATTGTCAAGTATAACAAATTGGCTATTCATGTACTCCACTCTTCCTTTTATATATCGAATCATATTTTCACTCCTAAAAAAGGAATAGGCTCAAATTTACCTATTCCACTAAATTTACCTTCAGTGCTTTTGACATTTTTAGCATCTCAAAAGCATGTTTTTGAGTAGTTTCCGTTAAATCAACGCCTCCGATTAAGCGAGATATTTCGTCAATCCTTCCATTTTCAGATAATTCTTTAACTCTAACTTCAACCGAGTTATTATAATTTTTCTTATATATATAATAATGGTAGTCTCCCATAGCTGCTAATTGTGGTAAATGGGTTATACTGAGAATCTGATGATTTTTAGCAATTAACGATATCTTTTCTGCAACAACTTGAGCTGTTCTGCCACTTATACCTGTATCAATTTCATCAAATATCAAAGTAGGTATCTTATCAGCTTTTGCCAATATTGCTTTAAATGCAAGCATAACTCGAGACATTTCTCCTCCTGATGCAATCTTTGATAATTTCATAAAAGGCTGACCACCGTTTGTTTTTATTTCGAACCTAATTCTATCTGCTCCACGCGATGAAAATTTATCTAACGGTTCAATATTTACTCTAAATTCAGCCTCTTTCATGTTTAAATCTTTCAAATTAGCCGTAATTTTCGAAGATAATTCTTCTGCAATAATAATTCTTCGTCTTGTCAATTCACCACATACACTACTCATATCAGTTTCTAATTCTTCAATTTCAGCTTCTAATCTAGCAATCTCATCTTCTGATTCTATCAACAATCTATAATCTTTTTCAATCTTATCCCTATATTCAATAACATCTTCTACACTTGAGCCGTATTTTCGTTTTATCTTACTTATCAGCGACATTCTTTGATCTAATTCTAACAATGTGTTCTCATCTACATCTATTAACTCTGATTTATTTCTTAAATCAGCTTTAATATCTTGAAGCTGATCAACTATATCTTGTAAACCATCGTACAATGCCTTAGCATCAGAATCATAATTTATTGCTTTTTGAATCTTTCCTGCCGCCGAATTTATTTGATCTATTGCTCCATTTTGACTATTTGAAAGTGCGTCTAGTGAACTGAAATAATATTGCCTTACCTCTGACAAATGATATAGATTTCTATATTCTTCTGACAATTTCTCCTCTTCGCCAGCCTTCAATTCAGCAGAGTCTATTTCGTCGATTTGATATTTGTATAAATCAATCTTCCTAGCTTTTTCAAACTCGTCGACATCATATACTGCCAATTCTTTTTGTTTTTTCTGTAACAACAAGTATTGATTTTTTACATCTTCTAATAGATCTTTATATTCATCGTTTCCAACAGCATCTATAAGCTCAATATGTCTACCCTCGTCAAGTAACGATTGGTGTTCATGCTGTCCATGCACATCAATTAATGATTTTGTAACCTGTTTAAGCATGCTAACATTAACTATTCTACCATTTATACGTGATACTGAACGTCCTGTTTGATAAAGTTCCCTACTAATTATCAATTGAGAGCTACAATCTATACCAAATTCGCTTAGAGAATCCATACTTAATTTTTCCGAAGATAAATCAAACAATGCTTCTAAAACACTCTTATCTTTGCCCTTCTTTATATAATTCTTATCAAACTTCGCTCCTAAGACTACATTGACGGCATCTATCAATATTGATTTTCCCGCACCAGTCTCACCTGTCAATACATTAAATCCTCTATTGAAAGATACACTTACTTTATCAATAATAGCAAAATTTTCTATATTCAATTCCTGAAGCATTTCATTCGCCACCTTTTATTCTATTAGCTTGTAAAATATGTCCAAGATATAATTCATTCTAGTTTTGTCATTTATAGCTATAAAAATAGTATCATCACCTGCTATGGTTCCAATTATTTCCTCTATTCCTAATGCATCTACTGCTGATGCTGAAACCTGTGCTGCACCTGGTATTGTCTTTATGACAAGCAGGTGCCCTGCGGGCGTAATGGATACTATAGAACTTCCAAAAATCTTCATCAATCTTTCAGTTGCACCATCTCCTGCATTCTGAAATGATGCATATCTGTATTTCCCATTTTTACCCATAACTTTAACGAGTCCTAATTCTTTAATATCCCTTGAAATTGTAGCCTGTGTTATATCTATACCTAATTCTCTAAGATATTTCGTCAAATCTTCTTGAGTTTCTACATCATGGTCTCTGATAATCTTTAATATTTTTTCCTGTCTAGCATATTTTTTCATCTTATTCCCCCCGAATTTACAACCTTTCATGAGATTGATTTACTATTTCATTTAATAACTTTTCAAAATCAACATCACTCGGCTGCTTTGTAATATGAGCCAAATATTCTATGTTACCCTCTGCACCTTTTATTGGTGAGTATTCTAAATCCTTAAAATAAAGATTATTTTCTATACAAAAATCATAAATCATTCTAACTACATCTCTGTGCACTTCTATATCTCTAACTACGCCCTTCTTACCAACTTTATCTCTACCTGCTTCAAATTGAGGTTTTATAAGTGCAACGATCTCCCCATCTGGCTTTAGAAGGTTCATTGCTGGACCTAGTATCAATTTTAGAGAAATAAAAGACACATCTATTGATATAAAATCAACTAATTCTCCAATCATATCAAAAGTTAATAATCTAGCATTAGTTCTTTCCATACACACAACCCTAGGATCATTTCTAAGTTTCCAATCTAATTGTCCATACCCCACATCAATTGCATAAACTTTAGTCGCTCCATTTTGAAGCATGCAATCAGTAAAACCTCCAGTAGAGGCTCCTATATCCATACCTATTTTTTCTCTAACATCTATGTCAAAAGCTTCCATAGCTTTTTCCATTTTCAAACCTCCACGCCCAACATACTTAAGCGCTTTCCCTTTTACTTCTATTTCAGCTTCAACCTTAATTTTAGTACCAGCCTTATCAAGTCTCTCACCATCTACAAAAACCAAACCAGCCATTATAGCTCTTTTAGCCTTTTCTCTTGATTGAAAATAGCCTAGTTCTGTCAAATGAACATCTAATCTTTCCTTTTTTATAGCCATTTAATTCTCCCATCTAATTCTTATAATAATTTTTTTATCTTTTCTTTTATACTTTCATGGTCTATACCACATACTTTTTTCAATAAATTCACATTTCCATGTTCGATAAATTCATCCGGTATGCCCAAATTTAAGACTCTGCCTTTATATCCTTTGGTCAACAAATAGCTATTAACTTGACTGGCCATACCACCCTTAATTACATTATTTTCTAATGTAACTATTTGATCTACATCTTTCAATTTATCAAGTAATTCTTCATCAATAGGTTTTACAAATCTCATATTCACAACACCTATTCTATCCTCTGCCAAATCCAATTCTAATGCAACCTCATAAGCAGTTTTTACCATATCACCTATCGCTAAAATAACGACTTTAGAACCTTCTTTAAGTATCTCTGCCTTACCAAATTCGACAATTTTGTTATTCGGTATAGACTCACATACTTCGCAAACTCCTCTAGGATATCTAAGTGCAATCGGTCCTTCAAATTTCTCTGTAAAACGAATCATACGAATAAATTCATGATAATCTTTCGGACTCATTATAGTCATATTTGGAATATGTGACAAATATGAAAAATCAAATACACCATGGTGCGTCTCTCCATCGTCACCGACAAGACCGCCTCGATCTATTGCGAAAACAACCGGTAAATTTTGAATGCAGACATCGTGCAGTACTTGATCATACCCTCTCTGAAGGAAGCTTGAATACACCACAAAGTACGGTTTAATGCCTGTTGCTGCCATACCAGCTGCTAATGTAACACCATGCTGTTCTGCTATGCCTACATCAAAATATCTAGATTCAAAGGTCTCTTTAAATAAATTTAACCCAGTTCCTTTAGGCATGGCCGCTGTAATAGCAACTATATTTCTATTAGTTTTTGCCATATCGACAAGTTCATTTCCAAGCACCGCTGAATAATCAAGTGTTTTATTTTTATTTAACTTCTCCCCTGTTTCTATATCAAACGGACTAACTCCATGGAAATTTTCTGGAGCTTTTTCTGCAGGCCCAAACCCTCTTCCCTTTTGAGTAATAGCATGAATTAAAACTGGTCTATTGAACCTTTTAGCTCTATCTAATACCTCAAGCATCTCATCTATATTATGCCCATCAACAGGGCCTATATACTTCAGTCCCATCTCCTCAAAAACTACTCCTGGAACAAAGAAATACTTTACTCTCGTTTTAAAACCTTTAAGTATCTTTATAATTCTCGGAAACGATTTAAAATCAGTTTTAACCTTGGTTTTAAGCTTTCTATATTGGGGAGCAGTTCTCAATCTGTTAAAGTGTGCTGCCATTCCTCCAACATTTTTGTCTATCGACATTTCATTATCATTTAGTATTATTATCATTTTAGTTTTTAATGCACCTAGCTGGTTAATTGCTTCGTATGCCATTCCAGCAGTCATCGCCCCATCACCAATGACACTAATAACATTATGGCTTTCTCCTCGTATATCTCGCGAAAGTGCCATTCCAATACCTGCAGATATTGAAGTTGAACTATGACCTACTTCAAACGCATCGTGCTCACTCTCTTTACGTTTTGGGAAACCACTAAGTCCACCAAATTGCCTAATCGTATTCATTTTTTCCAGTCGTCCAGTCAACATTTTGTGAATGTAACTTTGATGTCCAACATCCCATATAATTTTATCCTTAGGGCTATCAAATACTTTATGTATTGCTAATGTTATTTCAACAACTCCTAAATTTGATGCCAAATGTCCACCGGTTTTAGAAACTATATTGATTAATTCTCTACGTAATTCTTCCGCCAATATCCTCATTTCACCTGAATTCATTTTTTTTAATTGTTCTAAATTTATATTTTCTAAATATTTCATCAAAACTCTCTTTTCTATCTTTAATTTAACTCATCAATATCAAATCTCTAATACAGCATTTTTTCTGTTTTAGATGCTATTCTTATTATATTTCACACACCAATATAATTCAATACTTTATCATTAAATATTGCATAATTATAAAATTTAATAGATAACACCTCTCTATTGAATCTTAATTGATGCACACCATTCTCATATTATTGCAAGTCAAAAAAAGAGAACTTAAAAAGTTCTCTTTTAGATTCATTAAATTCTAACAATCTCTAATCTCTAAATATTTCGCCATTTGAACAAAAAATTCAGAATTCTCAAATGCGCTTTCAATATATTCTATTGCATCACTAGTAAATTTAGCTAGTGCATCTTTAGTATCTTCTTTTGAATAAAAACTCAAATACGTATTTTTATGCTGTTTTGCATCACTTCCAATGTCTTTACCTAACTTTTCAAAAGTACTTATTTCATCTAATAAATCATCTCGTATTTGAAATGCAACTCCTATTGACTCGGCATACAACTCAATGTTTTTTAGAATATTATCATCTACACCAAGCGCATATGCAGGAACCATCATTGCAGATTTTATAAGCGCTGCAGTTTTTTTCAACTGAATATACTCAAGTGTTTCAAAATCAATCTTTTTGTTCTCTGAAATAACATCAACTACTTGTCCACCAATCATTCCATTATATCCAGCCGCTTTCGAAATATAATTCATCGCCTTTAGTGAATTTTTAGTATTCGATTGCTTAGATGCCCAATTAATCATGGTTTCATACGCTAAATTCAAAAGTCCATCGCCTGCTAAAAGCGCCATTGCTTCACCATAAACTTTATGATTCGTAAGCTTACCTCTTCTATAATCATCATCATCCATCGATGGCAAATCGTCATGAATTAACGAATATGTATGAATCATTTCCAATGCAATTGCCATTTCTAGTATATCTTCACTGCCACCTAATGCTTCATACGTCTCAATCATTAAAACAGGTCTAAGTCTTTTTCCACCTGCAAGCAGGCTATATCTCATTGCTTCAACTACTTTTTTATTGGGACTTTCAACCTCTTTGAAATAAGTATCAAGATAAGTTTCTATTTCTAAAGCTCGTTTTTCCATACGTGTTTTAAAATCCATCTATTCTTCGCTACCTTTCTCAAATGTTTTTTCTAATCCGTCAACTAAAACCTTTACTTCTTTTTCAGCCTGAGTCAATATTTTCTCTAATTTTTGATAAAGCTCTATACTTTCTTTAAATGAATCAAGGGCTTCATCTAAACTTATTTCTTCACTTTCAAGTTTAGAAATATTTTCTTCAAGTTTCTCTTTATATTTTTCATATGATTTTATATCTTCCATATTGAACCTCTATTTCTAAATATTTTCTATAGATATTACTTTAGTTTTAGCTCTTCCCTCATTAAATACTATATTTAATTCATCACCTATTTTCAAATTATCAACAGATCTTACAACTTCACCATTTGAATCTTCGACGATACTATAACCTCTTGATAGCGTACGAAGAGGGCTATATGCATCTGAAAGCTTAGCAAGTTTTTCTATGTTTTGTCTTTCTAGTTTCAGCTTTTTATTTATATTCTCTATCCCTCTTTTCCTCGTATTTGCTACTGATTCTTTTTGCAATTTAAAATTCAGCTTCAATCTTTCAACCAATTGATCTAGTTCTCGTTTTTTTATTATGCTTTTCTCTTTATCTAATTTAAATCTCATTGATTGTAGCAATCGTTTCTTATTACTAATTATATTTTGATTTTCAATAAAACAATCTGGCACTACCATTTCTCCAGCAACCGAGGGAGTAGGAACTCTCAAATCAGAAACAAAATCACAAATCGTAAAATCTGTTTCATGTCCTACCGCTGACACTATAGGTTTATTTGCTTCAAATATTTTTTTTGCTAATTTTTCATCATTGAATGCCCACAATTCTTCTATAGATCCTCCACCTCGTCCGATAATAATTATATCTATATCTTCAATTTTTTCAAGTTCATCTATTCCCTTGCACAAGTCCTCAGCTGCATAAATTCCTTGTACAAGTGCTGGATATAATAAAATCTCTGCAAATGGCATTCGCCTCTTTATGACACTAATTATATCCCTCACAGCCGCTCCAGTATCTGAAGTTATAACACCTATTTTTTGAGGCATATATGGTAACTTCTTTTTATTTTCTTCATCGAAGTAACCTTTTAATTCAAGCTTTTTTTTGAGCTCTTCATATTTTAAATACAGCTCACCTTGCCCCTTCAACAATATATTTTGTGCATAAAGCTGATAATTACCATCTCTTTCAAAGACTGAAACGTATCCCTCAACTACAACTTTCATACCTTCTTCTAAATTAATCAATAAATTTTTCGTATTCTGCTTAAACATAACTGCTTTAATCCTGCTCTTATCATCTTTTAGCGAAAAATAAATATGTCCCGAGCTATGCCATTTAAAATTAAATATCTCTCCTTCTACCTGTATATTAGATAATATAGGATCTCTACCAAGTATATTTTTAACATACAAATTTACATCTGTCACTTTAAAAGGTTTAACCTTCATGATTTTCATAAGCCTCCATAAGGTTTTTCATAAGCATTGCCGTAGTTATACTTCCTATACCTCCTGGCACTGGCGTAATTCTATCTGCTACTTCACTAGCAGATTCAAATTCTACATCTCCAACCATCTTTCCATTTAAAAAGTTTATTCCTACATCTATAACTATACTTCCCTCTGATATCATATTTCCATCTATTAAATGCGCTACACCAGTAGCTGCAATAACTACATCAACATTTTTTAGTACACTAGTCAAATCTTTAGTTTTTGAATGACAATAAATTACAGTTGCGTTTCTGTTTAACATTAGCATTCCTACTGGCTTACCCACTATATCACTTCGACCTACTATAGCTACTTTTTTCCCAGTCAAATCAATTTTTTCATAATCAAACACATAGTCTACAGCCTTCGGTGTAGAAGGAACTAAACCTTTATGTTTCATCATCAAATAGCCCATGTTCAAAGGATGTACTCCATCTATATCCTTTTCTGGAAGCAATGATTCATTAATTTTAGATGCCATAATATTTTTAGGAAGCGGCCTTTGAACTATTATTCCATCAATCGAATCATCTTTATTTAGTTTTGATATTAAATTCAAAATTTCAGTTACACTAGCATTCGCACTTAAATCAAACCTTTCCGCTTCATATCCTAAATTTCCAGCTACCTTAACTATACTCTTTGTATATGACTCTGAAGCTCCATCGTTATTTGCTTTTACAACAACAATTTTAGGTACTCTTTTTCCCTGACTATTTAAAATAAATACTTTTTCTTTTATTTCATTCTTTATTTTTTTAGCAATCTCTTTTCCATCAATGATTTTTACCATATAGTATCATCCTTTCAATGCAAAAACTCCTAAACGGGCTATACCAACCGCATTATCTGTGCAATAATCCTTAGGTGGAAAATAAAACTCAATACCAGCAACATTTAACTTTCTTCTTAGCATTGAATTCGCAGCTACCCCACCACTTATTAATACTTTATTTATCTTATACTTTTTAGCTGCATTATTAACTGTTTTTTCTATAGTCCTTATAACAACATCAAAAACTGCTCGTGATATATCATTTTGACTTGTTCCATCTTCAAATTTTCTTAATAAAAATGTCTCTGCTCCTGAAAGATTAAACCATGTATCGCTAACAGAAACCGGGCCCTTCAAATTATCTAGCTCCCCTTCATTTGCTAATGACTCCATGTCCTTTCCCGCTGGAAATCTAAGCCCCATAGCAACTCCTATTCTATCAACTAATTTTCCTGCACTTATATCTTTAGTTCCACCAATTAACTCTATCTTGTACCTTTTTCTATCCTTTGTAATCAAAAGAAGTTCACTAGTTCCTCCAGATAAATGATACGACAAAAACGTACCCTCATCACGAAGTTCATTGTCTAGACCAGCTTCAATATGTCCTTCCTGATGTGAAAATTCAAAAAAAGGCACACTAAAAGTGTGCGCTAGCGTTTTTCCATAAGATTTCGACACTTCAAATACCGGCATATATGACCCCTCGACCCTTCTCGGGGTACTAGTACTCGCTACTGCAACTATGTCATAGTTTTCAATTTCTATAGAACTAAATAAATCTGGATAATTTTTTATATGCTGAAACACTGCTTCTTGTTGCCTTAGCCCTCTTTTTCCAAGTGGTACTTCCAATATCTTTCTCTTACTTAAAATAATTTTTCCATCTAAGTCCACTAACGCCAAAGAAGTCGTATAGGCACTAGTATCTAGTCCTAATACGACTTTCTGTTTACACATCTTATTGTTTCTCCCTAACAACGCTTCCCAAGACTCCATTAATAAATTTGCTTGAATCATCAGCGCTGAATTTTTTACTAACTTCCAAAGCCTCGTTTATAGAAACTTCTATTGGAATATCTTCTCTATACAATATTTCTAAAATGGCCACTCTCAAAATTGACAAATCTATTTTTGGCAATCTTTCAAGTTTCCAACCTTTTGCATATTCACTTATAAGCTTATCTATATCCTCTCTATGCTCAACCATAGTATCATATATAGATTCTACATATTCAATCTCAGTTTTCTTTAATTCAGCGTCATCTATATATTTCGAAAGAGCCTCTTGTGAAAAATCTTCCATTAGTTCCATTTGATATACTAGTTTCATCGCTGATTCTCTAGCTAATTTCCTACTCATGTTTTCTCTCCTATTCCTACTTCTTATATTTATAATCTCTTTATTCTAGCAATTATATTATTAATCCAAGATACATTAATATATCCATTTCTGTCTATTTGATGTCCTAAATAAAAACCTAGTACTACCAAAATTGACAACAACAGTGTTTTAAAAAAACCTACGCTCATAAATAATATCGCTAAAACAAGACCTACTACAGCACCAAACGTCGCAAATCTATGATTGCTAAATAACTCTATTAGGTGTTTCTTTATCTCTTCTTTCAAAGCTTACACCCCTTTTTTGACAAGTAAATCATTGGAATTTCCTGTCAAACTAGTAATCTCCATTTGGATACTTTTTACCGGTAAACCACTACAATTTTCTATAGTATCCTTAACACTTTTTTGAGCATTTTCTGTAATCTCAGGAATGTTAGAATCATTGTTTATCTTAGCTCTAACCTCAATATCCATTTGTCCCTCTTTAGTTAGTTTCACTTTAAGAGAAACATCCTTTAATTCTGAAAACTTCTCAAGCGCTGACAATCCCAATCCTTTTATCGTCTCATCTGATATCTTAAGTTCACCAAGTTCTGTTTCTCTAACAATAAATTGAATCCTGGGCTCAGATTTGCCACCACCTGCAAACAACACTACCAAACTTAAAATTACAAGTACTACTCCTATTATCATATAAACGAAAGCTGGTTGAGTTCCAATTCTATAAATAGTGACCATTGAATCCAAAGACATACCAAATACTCCAAATGGATAGGCAAAAATAACAACGCCCAATCCCATCATAATTAGCGCATATAAAGCAATTAAAAATCCTCTAAAGAATTTCATGTTCTTGCCTCCCTAAATTTCTTTGTCGTCAATTTTTTCTAAATCTACCTCAGTAGCTTTTTCTTCCTTCATTTTAACGCTCTCTACATGAACATCCACACTAGCTACATCTAAACCAGTCATATTTACGATAGCTTCTGTAACGTTTTTTTGCACCTCAGTAGCTACTTCATGCAATTTAAATCCAAAAATAACACTTATATAAAGCTCTGCTTTAACTTTATTATCTTCTACAATAATCTTTACTCCTTTTGTAGCATTTTTCATTCCAAATATTTCTCCGAGGTCGCTACCTAATCCCCCGCTCATTTGAGCTATACCTTCAACATCTTTTGTAGCAATATTTGCAATTACTCCTATAACCTCATCCGATACTACCAATTCACCAAATTCATTTCCCTGTACAATATTTGCCATATCTAGCACCTCCAATTATTTATGTACTTCCATTCATTACTAATTATATCCATTATAACATAAAATATAACTTAATTATCAAAATTAAACCTTTTGTGCTTAGAAAAGATGAAGCTGATATTTAAATATCAGCTTCCAAAATTACTACTCTTCTTCAAATACCTCTTCATCGGAATTGACTTCATCTTCATCAGCATAAAACTCGTCACACTCTTCATAGAAGTCTTCCTCTAACATGGCCAAATCCTCATCGATTACATCTAAATATTCATTAAGTTCATCTTGTTCTTCATAAATATTTTCCATATTGTCAACAACTTCTTCCAATATTTCAACCATTACCGAAACCACTTTGGCTTCTTTAGAGTCACTCTCAATACTCAAGCCCTCAACTAATCCTTTTAAATACGCTAATTTTTCATATACATCCATGGAAGTCCCCTCCTTAATTGAAAAGATCTTATGCTCTCGACAAGTACTCTCCAGTACGTGTGTCGATTTTGATAACATCTCCTTGGTTTACAAACAACGGTACATTTACTGTTGCTCCTGTTTCAACTTTAGCTGGCTTTGTTGCTCCTGTTGCAGTGTTTCCTTTAACGCCAGGTTCTGTTTCAACAATTTCTAACTCAACGAAGTTTGGCGCATCAACTTGGAATGGCTTTCCTTCGTGGAATTTCATAGTAGCACTATCATTTTCTTTCAAGAATTTGATAGCATCTTCAACTTGATCAAAATTCAAAGCAATTTGCTCATAAGTTTCATTGTCCATAAAATGGTACAACTCACCATCTGTGTACAAGTATTGCATCATTTTTGTTTCAATATGAGCTTTTGGATACTTATCATTTGGATTAAATGTATCCTCTTTGATTGATCCTGTCTTCAAATTTTTGATAGTAGCTCTTACAAAAGCTGCACCTTTACCCGGTTTTACGTGTAAGAAATCTACAATTGTATAAAGATCATTATCAATAATAATCGTCATTCCTTTTCTAAAATCACCTGCTGAAATCATAAATAACCTCCTAAAATATTAATACACTTTTACTCATTAAAAATTCTAGCAAAAGCTTCAATCGCCATTATGTAGCTCAAACTACCAAATCCAGTAATCTGGCCCAAACAGACTTCAGATATGACTGATGTTTTTCTAAAATCCTCTCTTTTATAGATATTCGATAAGTGCACTTCAATCACTGGACACGTAGCAATCTCTATAGCATCTCTGATTGCTATGCTATAATGACTATACGCCCCTGCATTCAATATTATACCATTGTAGTCCTGATACTCGTGTATCTTGTCAATTATATCGCCTTCGCTATTTGATTGAAAAAAGTCCAACACAAAACCCTTAGCTTCGCCAAGTTTTTTCATTGAGCTTTCTATATCACTTAATGTCTCTTTTCCATAAATTTTAGGATCCCTCTTTCCCAATTTATTCAAGTTGGGTCCATTAATAACTAAAATTTTCTTCATATCTATCGCCATCCGTTCTAGTATATATTACCACAATATTGAGCTTTTGAATAGGTTCTTTTTTACTCATGGTGCGGCTCTCTATTCACAAGTTCTATGGCCTTTATCACTTCTCTAGTGACATCAACCATAAATTGTATCTCTAACTCCTTGATTCTAGTATACGTTTCTCCTTTATACGAAACTACATACCTTGGTTTTAAGTTGTTCAAAGCAATAGCTACCATATCCTCTTTACACTGTTCACAGTGACAAATCTGCTTTCGCTTCTTTAGCTGATTTTCTAATTCTTTTCTAACTTCAATTTCAACCATATTGTGAGCTTTTAAATCTGCCATAGTATTCCTCCCTCAAATGCAATTTAGCCTACTATCACTATATTGATACACCTAATTTACACTATTCTATCATATTTATTTTAAATCATCACTTATTTTTTCTTTGATATATATAATTTGACTTTTTTCAATACTATTTTCCCTATAAAAACTTATTTTGCCCGTATAAGGCATGATACTTATGCAACAAAT
>JAOAQY010000072.1 GCA_025210965.1 Tissierellales bacterium | reverse complement strand
GAAACGAGGGGCTTGTATTTAAAATAAAAATACCGAAGATTGAGAGGGATTAATATGTCGTATATTACTATTGTAGCGGTTTTACTTGCTATGACAGCTACAATAAGTTATCTTAATGATAGATATTTAAAATTACCTACAACCATAGCTATGCTTACTGGAGCAATAGTGATTAGTATGGTTGTAGTAGTGATGCAAAAAATGGGCTGGACAGATTTTGGGGGATTTTTGATTGATATTATAAAGCAAATTGATTTTTCAAAGATATTGCTCGAAGGTTTATTAGGTTTTTTATTATTTGCTGGAGCGATACATGTTGGAATCCATGATTTACAAAGAGATAGCAAGATATTGATCTTTTTAGTTAGTATATGTATAGTAGTGGCTACGCTAATATATGGTGTCATAATTTTTGTAGGATTTAATATTATAGGAATAGAGATAGATTTTTTGTACTCTTTGATATTTGGAGCACTTATTACACCAACAGATCCGATTGCAGTAATGGCTGTATTATCAAAGATAGGACTTCCAAAGCGTTTGGAAAATTTGATATCGGGAGAATCACTATTAAATGATGGTGTTGGTTATGCTGTTTTTGCAATTTTACTTGGACTTAAAATGAATTTGGATAGCTTTGGAATACAGAGTGGTGGAATGCTTTTAGTGAAAGAGATTTTTGGGGGAATACTGCTTGGAGTTATTGTTGGAACAATAGCATATAGATTATTGAAAAGAACAAAATCAACTATAACAGCTGTATTTATAAGTTTAGCAGATATAATGGTTTGCTTTGCAATAGCAGAAGCGTATCATTTTTCTGGGCCACTTGCAGTAGTTAGTAGCGGTATATTGCTTAGTAGTTTAATAAATCATATTACCGTAATAAGGGAAAAGCATTCCGAGTATAAAATTTTCTGGCATATACTAGATAGTTTATTAAATGGATTTTTATTTTTACTCATAGGGGTTCAGATGCTTATTATTGATTTTAATATTAAAATTATAATTGGATCTCTGATAGCTATATTTGCAAGTTTAATAAGTCGATTTATAAGTGTTAGTATACCTATAATACTATTTAGAGCTAATGATGAAAAGATTGATGCACGAACAATTGACTTGATGAAATTACTTACATGGGGAGGTTTGAGAGGTGGATTATCACTTGCTATGGCGATGAGTTTACCCGAAAGTAATTTGAGAATGTCTATAATTGCAATTACATTTGGAGTCGTATCCTTTTCTATAATAATTCAAGGACTTACTATTGGCAAGATGTTTAAGTATAAAAAATTATTAGAGATATCTAAAGTTTAAATTTAAGAAACGCAAAAATTGTATTGATTACAATTTCTGCGTTTTTTATGTTTTGGAAATTAATTATAGGGGTAAAGATGATACGAATATGATTAAGAGGGGGCTAATTTATGAAGAGAAGACAGAGTTTTTTATTAATATTGTCGATGGTTGTTTTGTTATTGATAGTAGGATGCAGTGAAAAGTCAGCAGAAGAGAAAGAATTGGTTGTAGGGATGGAACTAGCGTATCCGCCTTTTGAAATGACTGATGCTGATGGAAATCCAACTGGAATAAGTGTTGATTTAGCAAAGGCATTAGGTGAAGAATTGGGTAGAAATGTTAGAATTGAAAATATGGCATTTGGAGGACTATTACCAGCACTTCAGACAGGGAAAATTGATATAATACTATCATCTATGACAATTACAGAAGAAAGAGAAGAAGCGGTAGACTTTACTATACCGTATGCAAATAGTTATCTTGCACTTTTGATTAATAAAGAATCAGAAGTTAACGAATTTAAAGATTTAGATAAAGAGGGTCTCGTACTAGCTGTGAAAAAAGGCACGACAGGTCATCTATATGCTCAAACACATTTAGAAAATGCAACTATAAATGTATTTGATAAAGAAACTGCATGTGTACTGGAAGTGACACAAGGAAAGGCAGATGCATTTATTTATGACCAGATGACAATCTACAAAAATTGGAAAAACAATGAGCAAACTACTAGATTGAATTTAGAACCATTTCAAGAAGAAAATGAAAAGTGGGGTATGGCTCTAAGATCAGATGACGATGAACTTAGAGAAAAGGTAAATGCGTTTATCGAGAAATATAAGGAAAATGGTGGTTTTGAAGCATTGGCTGAAAAATATTTGAAAGAACAACAAGAATTATTTAAAAAACTAAATATACCTTTCTTTTTTTAAATAGTTAGTTTTTATCTAGAGAAGTCACAAAACTAGGAGACAGAATATGGATACATTAAAAAGATTTTTTTTGAAAAACGAAGATGGAGAATACTATTCTAAAAATATTGTTTATTTGAATTGGGCAATATTGATAGGCTTATTATTAATAGCGGCTGCTGTAGCATTTAATAGGCTAGGATATAATACGAGATGGTATACAGTATATGAGTATCGTAATAAATTCATAATTGGTTTTAGAATTACTGTCTTGATTAGTTTCTTTTCCCTATTACTTAGTTTGATACTTGGGATGTTATTCGCACTTGCAAGGCATTCGCGAATAATATTGTTAAATCAAATAAGTATTTTTTATGTTGGATTGATAAGAGGAACGCCTTTTTTAGTGCAAATATTTATGGGTTTTTATGTTATAGGGACAGCTCTGAATATAACAAACAGATATATAGCGGGAGTTCTAATACTTTCAATATTTTCAGGGGCTTATGTTACTGAAATTATAAGAGCTGGTATAGAAAGCATAGAGAATACTCAAATAGATGCAGCTAAAGCGCTTGGATTTAAGAAAATGCAGATGTATAGGTATATAATAATGCCACAGGTCATCAGAAGAATACTTCCCCCATTGGCAGGTCAATTTATTTCACTAGTCAAGGATTCATCTTTGTTATCTATAATTGCTGTAAATGAATTTACTAAAAATTATCAAGAAGTTGATTCTATTACATTTGCGATGATTGAGAATCTTACAGTGCTGGCCATAGGATATTTGATATTAACTATACCTATGTCATATTTGGCTAAGTATTTAGAAAGGAAGTATAACTATGAATCTTAAAATAGAAAATCTTACTAAAAGTTATCAGGGAAAGGTTATACTAGACAATATAAATTTTGAGATGGATTCTCTTAGTTCACTTGCTATAATTGGACCATCAGGTGGAGGAAAGTCAACACTACTTAGAATTATTGCTGGTCTAGAAAAGCCTAGTTCAGGATCTATTTGGATAAATGGATCAAAATTAGAATATAAAGAGAAGTCAATCAGAGAATATAGGAAGTCTATTGGAATGGTTTTTCAGTCTTATAATCTATTTCCACATCTGACTGCTATTGAAAATATTACTTTGCCAATGAGGGTTGTGCATAACAAAAAAGCAGATATGGCAGAAAATGAAGCTCTTGATTTATTGCAAAGATTTCAGCTATCAGAGCATAAAGACAAAAAGCCTCATCAGCTATCTGGAGGACAAAAACAGAGGATCGCTTTAGCTAGGGCATTGGCTCTAGATTCTGATTTTTTGCTTTTAGATGAACCTACATCAGCACTAGATCCAGAACTTACAAATGAAGTGCTAGATATGATGCGAGACTTAAAGAACAGTGAAAAACAAGATTTGATACTTGTTACACATGAAATGGGATTTGCACAAAGAGCGTGTGATGAAACTATGTTTATAGTAGATGGTAAAATTGCAGAATATGGTAAAAGTAAAGAAATTTTTAGTAAACCCAAAAGCAATACATTGAAAAGATTTTTAGAAAAAACATTTGAATGGCAATAAAAAAGATTAGTCCTAAATACACAGGACTAATCTTTTTTTGTGCACAAATTTATTTCGAGAAAATTCTCTCCTTTATGTAAGAGAGAGATGAGTAAGTAGGTTTTGTGATGGCAAAGGTTACTCAACCGCTATTAGATTTACATCAGAAACACCTTCGATTGATGCTATGCCTTGTATTAAATCATCTAACTCTATGGAAAGATGAGTCATATCAAAAGTTATAGAAACTGAAGCATGCCCATGAATTGGTATATCTTGATGAATAGTTATTATATTACCAGATTGACTTGCTATATATGATAGAACTTCATTTAGAATGCCAGGGTTGTGAGTCAATCTAAAATTGATAGAAACTTTTTGGTGGTGAGTTGTTTCACTTAGAGTAAATATACTATCTTTATATTTGTAAAATGTGCTTCGGCTAATTCCGACTATTTTGACTGCTTGGGAAATGTTTTCTGCTTGCCCAGAATCTAGCAGTCTCTTTGCGATTACTACTTTTTCAAATGCTTCAGGCAATATTTTTTTTTCGACAACCAAGTATTTTTTTTTCATAACCAAAACACTCCTTCTGTGATTAACATTGCAGAGCGCTAACTCTACTATACTAATTATAAAGTTTATTTTGAAAGAAATCAAATTTGAAAACAATATATAAATATACTTTCGTAAAATCTAAATATTAAGATTATTTAATATGCCATAAGATATTGCAAAAAAGTAATAGAAATGTTATCATAGTTTAAAATACATTAGGGGGAATTCACATGAAAAAGAATAAAATCATAAAAAAGTTATTAGTACTTAGTTTGGCAGCATCAATGTTATTTTCTCAAACTGCAGTTTTTGCAGAAAAACCTCTTCCAAAGAGAGCAGAAGTTGGAGAAGCATATAAGTGGCAATTAGAAGACATATACAAGACTAATGAAGATTTTAAATCAGATGTGAAAAAATTAAGAGAAGAGTATATTCCAAAGCTGAAGGCGTTTAAGGGGAAACTAAATTCAGCAACTCAATTAGCTAATTATTTCAAATTGGATGAGGAAGCATCATATATAATAGAGAAAGTATACATGTATCCTAATTTGATGTCTGACTTAGATCAGTCAAATGCAACTGCAACAGAGCTAGTTGGAATGGCAACAGGTGTATATAATGAATATTTAGCAGCAACTTCATTTACTACACCAGAGATATTAAACTTAGATTCTAAAAAATTAGAAAATTTGAAAAAAGATAAAAAATTAGCTGTATACAGTCATCATTTAGATGCATTGATTAAGAAAAAAGAACATATCTTATCCGAGAAAGAGGAAACACTACTTGCATTAGCGGGAGAGCTGAGCGAAACTCCAAATGATATATTTGATAAGGTAACTTTAGCTGATTTTCAAAAAGCAAAAGTTAAAGATAAAGAAGGAAAAGAAATTGTACTTACTAATTCAGCTTATAGAAAAATATTAGAGTCTGATGATAGAGATTTTCGTAAAAGGGCGGCACTTGCTAGAGGAGAATCGTATAAAAAAGTTAATAATACTTTAGCAGCGACTTATGCTGGTGAGATAAAGAAAAATATATTCTTTGCGAAAGCTAGAGGATACAACTCAGCTCTAGAATCTTCATTAGCTGCGGAAAATATCTCAAAAGAAATATATGAAAATTTGGTAAATGCGGTTAATAAAAATTTAGCACCTTTACACAAATATTACGCAGTCAAAAAAGATGTATTGGGCTACGATGAATTACACGGTTACGATAATTCAGTATCTTTGGTAAAAGATTATAAATTAGAGTATACTTATGATGAAGCTGTAGCTATGATTCTTGAGGCGCTGAAACCTTTGGGAGAAGAGTATCTAAATCAGTTTAAAGAAGGAATTGAGAGCCGTTGGTTAGATGTGTATGAAGATGATAAAAAATATACAGGTGGATATAACTGGGGACCATACGGAGTTCATCCATATATCTTACTTAATTATGACAATTCTCTAGATTCGGCTTTGACATTAGCACATGAAATGGGTCATGCATTAAATTCTGTTTATTCAGATAAAAAGCAAGCATATATAAATGCAGATTATTCTATTTTTACAGCAGAAGTTGCATCAACAGCGAATGAGCTTCTTGTTATGGATTATTTGATAAAGAATGCAAAGAGTGATGATGAAAAGCTTTACTTGTTGAACAAGCAAATTGAAAATATAAGAGGAACTGTTTATACTCAAGTTATGTTTTCAGAGTTTGAGCAAAAATCGCATGAATTGGTTGAAGCTGGAAAAGCATTGTCTCCAGAGGTGCTAAATAATTTATGGATGGATATAATGAAGAAATACTATGGTGAGAGCTATACGTTTGATGAGACATCAAAATATGGTTGGAGTAGAATACCACATTTTTATATGAATTTCTATGTATACAAATATGCTACTAGCATTTCAGCTGCGAATGAATTAGTTAAGAATATTGTGGATGAAAAAGAGGGTGCCACAGATAAGTATTTAGAATTCTTAGCGGCAGGAGGTTCAGATTATCCAGTTGAAATACTAAAAAAAGCTGGAGTGGATATGTCAAAAACTGAAGCTGTAGATAATATCTTAGTTTATTTTAACGATTTAGTGAATCAATGGGAAGAATTGTTAAAGAAACAGAATCAAGAAAAAAGTGTTCAAAAAGATGTAAAAAGTGCTTAATATATTTTCTAAGCACTGAGCTATTTCTATTGATGTAGTTAGATATTGGCTACGTATAGTTAGCGAGATTGAAAATAAGTAATTGCTTTTAAAAAGAGGATACTTTGAAATGGATAAAAAGCTATTTCAAGGTATCCTTTTTAATTCAAAGAGAACAAAATCTTAAAAAATATTAAGGAATGCTGCAATATCAAAAGCTATTAAGATATGGTAAAATAAATATAGGGGGTGTTGCGAATATGACACAATTTAGAAAAGGCAGATTGGCTTTCATGATTTTAGCAATTACACTAGTAATAGTGTTGTTTCATGTTAGCTACCATTATGCATTGCTTAGAGATAGAATATCACTTCTTTGGGGAGAACCACAAAAAATTGATGAAGTTAGTTTAGAAGATCAAATATTTTTGGAAAATTTAGATGAAATGAAATACATAAAATTAACTCAAGATGGAGATGTATTCGTCTATAAAATATCAGATGAGGGAAAAATATTAGATGATACAATGGAAAAATCTAAGATTTTAAATTATGATAAATCTATTTTTAAGTATGATGTACAGTATTTAGCAGGAAGTATTTATTATATAAAGAATGATAATTTGTATAAGGCAAATATATTAGATCAAAAAGATTTGATAGAGCCAGAAATTGTTACAAAGGATTTAGTTGAGAAATTTAATCTTTATAAAAATGATGAGGTTTACATTGGATATTTAAGTGGAAATGAAATAAAAATATTAGACAAAAATTCAAAAGAGTTATCGAGTATGTCGTTTGAAAACAAGCCAATAAATTTTGATTTTGTTATGAGAGATTCAGCCATAGAATTATATACAATAGAGCCTGACAATTATAGGCATGATGTGGTTAATCTTTATAGTGATAAATTAGAAGAGAGTGGTGGTTATAAGAAAATTGATGAGATAGACATTTTAGCAGGAGATAAAGTATATAGATTAGATGCACTTGCAAATGATTCGGCTACGTATATTAGTTATTCAAAACTTAGTAAAAAAGAAAGTTCCAATATAGGGGATTTCTATTTGAAAAAAATTAATCCAGAAACATTGAGTTATCATGAACTTAAACTGTTAAATGGTGAAAATAGCAGAATTGATAGATTAAACAAAGATTATAAAATAGCTATATATGATAATAAAATACATGTATTTTTAGCAGCTTTAGATTTGGAAAATGATTTAAGTAAATTTTCAGATATAGTAGATTTGACTATTAATCAAAACTTGAAAATAGAAAACTATGAGATGACATCGACTACTTATGAATATTCTAGGATTTCTGATGTTATAGAGACTGAGTCGGGAAGTTATTTGTTGATAAAGGAATTAAATACAGGAAGCTACGATGTAAAGATTAATTCAAATGGTCCTAAGTATATGGCTCAAAAAGAGATTCCAAAAGAGTCTATAAAAGGTGCAATTATGCAAGGTATGTTGTCACCTATGTATTCTATTATGCATATATTTATAAATACGATCAAAGTTGTGATATTTATGATTGCGCCAGCAGCATTAATGGCAGTTATATTTACGAAAAAAAGAATAGTGGATGAAAAACTAAAATTTAGACTTTTATATGGATGTTTTTCACTAATATTTATATATGATTTTAAGACAACGTATATGGGATATAATACCTTGAAACACGCACCAGATTTGCTAAAGAATGGATATATGGGTATTTTAGTTCCAGCTATAATTTTGATAATAGGCCTAGGACTAGTGAATTACTATACAAAAAAAATTCATGAAGAAGCTGATTATGTTGAGAGTTTAGTTGTTGGAATTATGACAAGCATATACATCGCAACTCTAATGTATGCACCTCTTGGCTATATAAAAATAATAATGACACAGGGCTAAAATAGATTAAATTTCTTTTATTATTAATGTAAGAAACCACCAAATATTGGGTATAGTAATAATAAGAAGGAAGTCTAGGAGGTGATCACCATCGCTAAGCCAATAAAAATTATAGATTTTAATAAAAAGAAAAAAGAGTTGTTGAAAGAAAAAGGAAATACGCCGGGAACAGATAATTTAAACTTTATATTTAACAAAAAAAATGTTAAATGGATCGTAGGAATGGTGATTCTTTTTCTAGTAGTTTTGTTTGGAGTGATATTTAGAGCTATTTGATGAATAGGAGATAGAGGGTAGAATTTTTACTACCCTCTATTTTTGATTGGGATGAGGAGAGTTTTATGAGTTATGATATAGAATTTAATTTAGGAGTTAGACAATTAATAGAATTTACCCTTGAGAGCGGTGATATTGACCAGAGATACAAAAGTAGTGTGAGAGCACTTGAAGGTACTAAAATTCATCAAAAATTACAAAAAAACTTTTCGAAAAATGAGAATTATATTTCAGAAGAACGAATTGAAACATTTGAAGTAGTTGACGGTATGAAATTCAAAATAAGTGGTAGAGTAGATGGAATCTGGAAAGAAGAAGAGGGCATAGTCATAGAAGAAATAAAATCGACAAAAAGTGATTTAGATGAAATTGACGAAAAGTATAATTTGCATCATTGGGCACAAGTGAAAATGTACGGGTATATGTATTCGAAAGAAAATAAGTTAGATAATATAAAAATAAAATTGCTATATGTAAATGTAGAAACGGAAGAAACAAAATCATTTTTGAGAGAATATAGATTTGAGAAACTTAAGAAATTTTGTGATGAATTATTGTCAAAGTACGCAATTTGGGCAAAGAAGATTCATAAGTATAAGTCAATTAGAGACGAAAGTTTGAGAAATTTAGATTTTATTTACCCTAAATACAGAAAGGGTCAGCGAAATTTGATGGTCGGCGTTTATAGAAGTATAGAACAGAAAAAAAATATATTGGTCGAAGCTCCGACCGGAATTGGCAAAACGATATCTACGCTTTTTCCTGCAATTAAGTCGCTATCTACAATGAAACTAGACAAAGTGTTTTATGTTACAGCTAAAGGGATTGTTAGAAAGGTTGCAGAAGATACATTGAATGAGTTATTTGATTCTGGTTCAAGAGTTAAATTTCTAACATTGACAGCTAAAGATAAAGTATGTATAAACGAAGAAACTATATGTAATCCTGAAAAATGTAAATATGCTAAAGGACATTATGATAGAGTTGGAGAAGCTAGAGAAGATATATTAGAACATAATTTTGCTATAACGAGGGAAAAAATAGTAGAGTATGCTTTGAAATACAATGTGTGCCCATTTGAATTGCAACTTGATATATCACTCTGGGTGGATATTATAATTGGAGATTATAATTATATATTTGATCCAAAAGCTTACCTGAGAAGGTTTTTTGAAGATGATGAAAGGCAATATGTGTTTTTGGTTGATGAAGTACATAACTTGATAGAGAGATCTAGAAATATGTATAGTTTTGATATTAAGAAGACTAGTATATTAGAAGTTAGAAGAGTTATTGGAAAGTATAATAAGAGAGTTTATAGCAAAATTTCAAAGCTTAACGAAAAAATGCTTGAATTTAGAAGAGAACTTCAAGAAGAGGATAGTTTAGAAAAAATAATAGAGGTTGATATAGAGGCTTTATACTACGATTTTTTTAATATAACAATAGCACTAGACAAATGGCTACAAGAAAATCGTATAAATAAAGATTATAATATAGTTTTAGATTTTTATTTTAAATGTCATGACTATTTGAGACTTTATGAATATTTTGATGATACTTATGTTTCAAGGGTAGAATTAGAAGAGAAAAATGAGCTTATATACCATTGTCAATGTCTAGATACTTCAAAAATTTTAGAAAGGATGTACGAAAGAGCGTGCTCTAGTGTGTTATTTTCAGCGACGCTAAAACCGATGCGATATTATAAAAATTTATTGGGTCTAAATGATGGACTTCATATGCAACTAGATAGTCCATTTGATAGAGAGAATATAAATGTTCACGTAGTAAATAGCATATCAACATATTATAAAGAGCGCAGATATTATTATTCGGAGGTTGCAAAATTGATAAATGATATGTGCAAGGATAGTATGGGAAATTATTTGGTTTTTTTACCATCATTCGAATATATAGATGAATTAGAGGCATATTTAGGTAAAATAAGCCATGATATTGTAATTCAAAATCGTGGAATGAAAGAAGACGAGAGAGCAGTTTTTATAGAAAGCTTTAAGAAAATAAATGAAGAACGTGGAAAACTAGGTTTAGCTGTTATAGGCGGATTATTCTCAGAGGGTGTGGACTTTAGAGGAGAAGAACTAATTGGGGTCATGGTAGTTGGAGTTGGCATGCCAAAGATAACATATGAGAGAAATGTACTAAAGGAATACTATGAGGAACAATACGGTGCTGGTTTTGATTATGCTTATATATATCCAGGGATGAACAAGGTATTGCAAGCTGGAGGTAGATTGATTAGAACAGAAACGGATAAAGGCGATTTGTATCTTGTAGATAAGAGATATGGTAGAGTGAAATACTATGATTTGTTGCCCAAACATTGGAAATAGATTAAATATTTTTAAGTTTGGATTAAAAATAATTGGGTATTATTGGAATGTTTGCAGAATTGTGTTAGACTTTATTTATAATTATCAAAGGAGGAAAATCTATGTATAAAGAACGTTATGATTTTTGGCTAAATAATGATTTTTTTGATGAGGAAACTCGAATTGAATTACGAGGAATTTCAAAGGACGAGAAAGAAATAGAGGATAGATTTTATAAAGAATTAGAGTTTGGTACGGCGGGGTTACGTGGTAAAATAGGTGCAGGAACAAACAGAATGAATAAATACATAGTTGCTAGAGCGACCCAAGGATTAGCTGAATTAATTTGCTCAAAAGGTAAAGAGGCTATGAATAGAGGCGTTGCTATAGCGTATGATTGCAGGCATTATTCAGATGTTTTTGCAGAGACTGCAGCATTAGTGTTAAATGCCAATGGAATAAAATCGTATTTATTTGATGAATTAAGACCAACACCCGAGTTATCATTTGCAGTTAGAAGATTAAATGCGATATCTGGAATCGTAGTTACTGCTAGCCATAATCCACAAGAATACAATGGATACAAAGTGTATTGGGAAGAAGGAGCTCAGATTTTACCAGATACAGCTGATGCTATTACAGAAAATATCCTTAAGATAAAGGATTTTTCTAAAATTCCTATTATGGAAAAAGAAGAAGCTATTGAAAAAGGTTTGCTAAATATAATAGGCAAAGAGATAGATGATGAATATATAGATAGAACTAAAGCTCTTTCACTAAGAGATGCTGAGATAGACAAGAGTTTGAAAATCGTATATACACCGCTAAATGGAACAGGAAATAAACCAGTTCGAAGAATACTTAAAGAAAGAGGATTTGAAAATGTCTATGTAGTAAAAGAACAGGAAATGCCAGATCCTGATTTTACTACAGTTGGTTATCCTAATCCGGAAGATGTAAAGGCTTTTAAATTGGCAGAAGAATTTGGCAGTGAAATTGGCGCTGATATTTTAATTGCTACTGATCCTGATTGTGATAGACTTGCAGTGGAAGTTAAAATAGATAATGGATATAAGGCGTTAAATGGCAATCAAACTGGCGCTATATTAGTAAATTATGTATTGGAAGCTAATCAAGAAAAAGGAACGTTACCTTCAAATGCTGCTATTGTAAAATCAATAGTTACAGGGGATTTGTCTACGGCTATATGTGATTCATATGGTGTGAAAATGTTTGAAGCATTGACTGGATTTAAAAATATATTTGCTTATGCAAATATATGGGATTCGACTAAAGAATACAAATTTATGTTTGGATATGAGGAAAGTATAGGTTTCTGCGTTGGTGATTTAGTTAGAGATAAAGATGCGGTTAATTCGGCAATGTTTTTAGCAGAAGCAGCTGCGTATTATAGAACAAAAGGAAAGACCTTATTAGATGTATTAGATGATTTGTATGAAAAACATGGGTATTATAGGGAAAATTTAGTTTCTCTTGTTCTAGAGGGTATTGAAGGGGCAGAGCGAATAAAGAGAATGATGGAATCATATAGAAAAGACTATCCAATTCAAATCGAAGATATGAATCTTGTGAGATATGTTGATTTTAGAACTTCGGATGATGTAGATGTGAAAAATAATGAAAGGCGTTTGACGGATATTCCGAAAACAAATGCTGTAAAATATTATTTGGATGACGGCTCATGGTATGCAGTGAGGCCATCAGGAACAGAACCAAAAATAAAAATATATATGTATAGTAAAGCTGATGATTTGGTGAAAGCCGAAGAAAAGCTAAAACAAATAGAAACAACTGTTATGGACAAACTATATAGTATAGAGTAAACTAGTAATCGAAGGGGGAAACCTCTTCGATTTATTTGTGAAGAGGTGGGAAAATGAAAAAGAGATATTATATTTTAATGATAGGTATTAGTTTGATGTTGGTAGGGTGTCAAAAAGAGGTAGCTCAAGAAGAAGTAAATGCTACGACGCCTCTTGTGGCAGAAACTGTAGAGGTGGATACAAGTGATATAGAGATGCCTGAGGAAAAAGAGCGAGTTCTAATTGATTTAGAATCAGAAGATTTACAAGTGTTGCAAGAAAAACTTAGAAAGTTAAACTATAAATTAGATGTAGATGGAAACTATGATGAATCTACACAAAATGTCATAAAAGAAATACAAAGTAGCGAGTTATTTGTTGATAATGATGGTAAATTAGATGAAAAAACTTTAGATTTTATAGAAGGCGAATATGCAGAGAGGAATGTAAGTAATCCAGATTCGTTAGACGTATTAGTGAATAAAAAGTACTTTTTAGATGAGAACTATGAGCCAAAAGATTTGGTGATTCCATCTGTGCCATTTGCAATTGGTGAAATGAAAATGCGAAAGGAAGCATCAGAGGCTCTTGAGGGATTATTCAAAAAAGCTAGCGAAGAAGGCATAACATTGATAGCAAGATCAGGATACCGTTCATATAAGACACAGGTGCAATTATTCAATAGGTACGTTAAAAATCATGGATATGATGAAGCTGTCAAATTTAGCGCTAAACCAGGACAAAGCGAACATCAAACAGGTTTAGCAATGGATATAACTGCAGATAGCGTAAAAAGACAACTTAAATATAGCTTTGGTGATACTGTTGAAGGAATTTGGACTGCGGATAATTGCCATAAATTTGGGTTTATAGTAAGATATCCAAAGGATAAGACAGATATAACAGGATATAATTATGAACCATGGCATTTGAGATATTTAGGAGTGGACTTGGCAACAAAGGTTTATGAAAGTGGTTTGACGTATGAAGAGTATTTAGGAAAGTAAACAAAAAATGGAGCCAATTGGCTCCATTTTTTATTTATTAAAAGTGGTATTTAATTGAACTTCGGAATGTTCATTTAAAAGTGATTGCTTCATTATCCATAAATCGTAAGATAAATCGATAAAATATCTGTGAGGATTTTCAAAACGTAATATTTCATCCCAAAGTCTATTAACTTCCTTTTCACAATAATCTCTGATTTCGTTTACTGCTGGAGATGTATAAACCTGTTTTCCATTTTTAAAAACGGGAACTAGCAACTCTTTAGCATAGAAATTGTCAAGCTTTTTTCTTTTCCAAGTATGAATTGGATTGAAAAGAATATATGGCTTTGTATCGTCTATAGATTCATGGTCTAAAGTTATTAAATCAGCAATAGCTTTGTTATTTTCTTTATTGTAAAGTCTGTATACTTTTTTAGCACCAGGTGTTGTTATCTTCTCAACATTAGCGCTTACTTTAATTTTAGGTACAACTTTGCCATCTTTTTCAACAGCAACTAATTTGTATACACCACCAAAGACAGGTTCAGATTTAGCTGTTATTAATCGTTCTCCTACTCCAAATGTATCTACTTTTGCATCTTGAAGTATTAAATCTCTTATTATATCTTCATCAAGTGAATTCGATACGACAATTTTGCAATCTGAATATCCTGCATCATCAAGCATAGTTCTTGCTTTTTTTGATAGATATGCTATATCTCCACTGTCAATTCTGATGCCTTGAGGTCTAAATCCAAGAGGTTTTAAAACTTCATCAAAAACCTTTATGGCATTAGGAACTCCACTTTTCAGAACATTATAAGTGTCAACTAGCAATGTGCATTTTGAAGGATATGTCTCAGCATAAGCCTTGAATGAATCATATTCAGTGTCAAAAAGCTGAACCCAGCTATGAGCCATAGTTCCACCTGCTGGAATACCATAGAGTTGTTCGGCTATAGTACAAGCAGTGCCTACAGCGCCGCCAATATAAGCTGACCTTGCACCTACAACAGCAGCATCAGCTCCTTGAGCACGTCTAGATCCGAATTCGATAACCGGTCTACCTTGAGCAGCACGAACAATTCGATTTGTTTTTGTAGCTATTAATGATTGATGATTTACAATCAAAAGAATCATTGTTTCAACAAGCTGTGCTTGAATGATTGGTCCCTTTACTTTGACGATAGGTTCGTTTGGGAATATTGGAGTACCTTCAGGTACTGCCCAGAGATCACATTCAAATTTAAAATTTCTAAGATACTCTAAAAACTCGTCCGAAAACATTTTTTTGCTTTTTAGATAATCGATATCATCATCTGAAAATTCTAGATTGTTGAGATAATCAATTAAGGGTTGAAGACCAGCCATGATAGCAAAACCACCTTGGTCTGGAATTTTTCTAAAAAACATGTCAAAATAAACAATTTTATCCTTCATATTTTTTTTGAAATAGCCATTAGCCATAGTGATTTCGTAAAAATCAGTCAACATGGCAAGATTTCGAGTATACATATAATTTTCCTCCCATTAATTAGTTCTCATATTATATAAATAAAGAACTATTTTTACCTTAAAATTGTAATTCCTTATTAATCATATATTATTAATTAGATAATATCAAATGATATTTATGAGATAAATTGGTTGATTATTTTTTGTCAATATAAAAGAGAGCCAAGGGCTCTCTTCTTTAATCTTTTTTAAGAATTTCAGTAAGGCTACTAGCAAGTCCAGCCATGCTTTGAAGTTCTGACGGAATTATTAATTTAGTAGCTTGTCCATCTGCAACTTTTTCAAGAGATTCTAAACTCTTTAAAGTCAGTACTGGTTGAGTTACACCTACTTGTTTAATCATTTCTAGTCCAGTCGCAGTTGCTTCTTGTACTTTTAAAATTGCTTCTGCGCGACCTTCAGCTTCTCTTATAGCAGCTTCTTTAGATGCTTCGGCTTCTAGAATAGCAGATTCTTTTTTACCTTCAGCTCTAAGGATAGCAGAGCGTTTCTCACCTTCAGCTCTAAGTATAGATTCTCTTCTTTCACGCTCAGCTTTCATTTGTCTTTCCATTGCATCTTGAATTTCAGCTGGTGGAATTATGTTTTTAAGTTCTACACGGTTTACTTTAATACCCCATGGATCTGTAGCTTCATCTAATATACTACGCATTTTAGTATTTATAGTATCTCTAGATGTAAGTGTTTCATCCAATTCTAATTCACCAATGATATTCCTTAATGTAGTAGCTGTAAGGTTTTCTATAGCAGCTAGTGGTCGTTCAACGCCATAAGTATAAAGTTTTGGATCAGTAATTTGATAGTAGACTACAGCGTCGATTTGCATTGTTACGTTATCTTTTGTGATAACAGGTTGAGGTGGAAAGTCAACTACACGTTCCTTTAAAGAAACTTTATTAGCTACAGAATCAATAAAAGGAATTTTTACATGAAGACCAACGCTCCAAGTACCTTTGTAACCACCTAACCGTTCAATGATAAAAGCATTAGCTTGAGGAACTATTCTTATATTAGATACTACTAAACCTAATACTAAAAGAATAAGTACAATTGTTGAAATAAGACCTGCCATTTAAAATCACTCCTTTTCTTTTATTATTAATTTGACACCTTCAATTTTTTCTACAATTACGATAGTACCAGCTGGGACTACTTGATCGACAATGTTTCTTGCAGTCCAAGTTTGCCCATTTATATATGCGAGACCCTGAGCTTCGATATTGTTGATATCTTCCTTTACCAGAGCTTCTTTACCAATTAAGCTGTCTATATTTGTTTTTTCACTACCAACTTTAAGATATTTTTGTACAAAAGGTTTTGTAAATATAAGTAGAAGTATTGAAGTTATTAAAAATACGACAATTTGAACCATGGTACTCAAGCCAGTTAGTGCAACAAAGAAACTAATTAAAGCAGCTAAAGCAAACCAAATAGTGGTGAGGTTTAGGCTAAGCAATTCTATTATCGCTAGTATAACCGCAAGAACAAGCCATGCTATATAATATGGAAAGGTCATCATAGCGCTACCTCCTTTCATCTAGATAGTATTGTGATAGCAAAATTTACTAGCTAGCACATAATAATTTCTATTCGATATTATACCACAGCATTCAAAAAAGGAATCAAAAAGAATGCAAATATAAGAAATTTATAAGAAAGGAAAAAATATCGACTAGAAGTATTGAATTTTTTAGGGGAAATGGTATAATAATTAAGCATGAAGTTTAGTAAGAATAAACTTAAAGTTTTGCTATGATAAACATTTGGAGGTGCCGTATGCAAATTACTATGGAACAATTGAAAGCGATCGCGGATAAAATAAAAGAGGAAAATATCTACAATTTAAGATATTTCAAGGCTGAGCTGGATAAGATTTTGGGAGAGGAATATGCAAACATATATATTCCGTTATTCAAATATATTTTTGAAGAGTTAAAAATATATTCAGATGCAGATGTAAAAAAAGCATCAGATGAACAATTAGAGAAAATTGAGACTTTCATAAATGAATACGAAGACGGACGAGATATGAATTTTGTTTATGCTAGTCGTATGTAAAGTCTTTTACCTCGGTTTTTTACCGAGGTAAAAATTTGCTTTTTTTTAACCAAAAACACGTGTAAATTTGAAAAAATAGGATGAAAAGGAGTCTGATTTGTGGATATAGGTAAGAAACTAAAGGCTTTGAGACAAATGAATATGTTGACTCAAGAGGAGTTAGGAAATAGGTGTGATTTGACAAAGGGCTTTATTTCACAAGTTGAGAGAAACTTAACATCTCCATCAATTTCCACATTTATAGATTTATTGGATTGTTTGGGGACAACACCAACTGAATTTTTTTCGGTAGTAGATGATAAGATTGTTTTTACTCAAGATGATATCTTTGAGCAAGAAGAAAAAAATTATAAAATAAAGTGGTTAATTAGTAATGCACAAAAGAATAAAATGGAACCGATTTTGCTTGAAATTGAACCAGAAAAATCCTACAAAAAAATAGAGCCATTTGAAGGAGAAGAATTTGGTTATGTGCTTTCTGGCAAACTATTGCTTAGATATGGCAAAAAAGATTATGAACTAAAAAAGGGTGAGTGTTTTTATTTTACAGCTAAAGTAGATCATATTTTAGAAAACAAATGGAAGAAAAAAGCTGTCATATTGTGGGTTTCAACCCCACCTAATTTTTAAACAATTATGAATGGAGGATGATAGATGAAATGCCCTATTATTGCATTGAAAAATGTTAAAAAAGTTTATGATAACGATGTGATTATAGAAAATTTGAATTTGTCTATTAGACGCAATGAGTTTATGACAATACTTGGTCCAAGTGGTTGTGGGAAAACTACGACATTGAGGATGATTGGCGGTTTTGAAGAACCTACGAGCGGAGAAATCCTTTTTAATGGGGAAAATATAAATGATGTACCACCATACAAAAGACAAATAAATACAGTATTTCAAAAGTATTCATTATTTACTCATATGAATATTTTTGAAAATATAGCATTTGGACTTAAAATAAAGAAAATTCCTAAAAATGAGATTAAAGATCGCGTTAATAAAATGCTAAAATTAGTTAATTTAGAAGGTTATGAAAATAGAAGTGTTGAATCTTTAAGTGGGGGACAGCAGCAAAGAATAGCTATAGCTAGAGCATTAGTAAATGAACCAGAAATACTATTGTTAGACGAACCTCTTGGCGCATTAGATTTAAAACTTAGAAAAGAAATGCAAGTAGAACTAAAAAAGATGCAACAAAAATTAGGCATAACTTTTATATATGTCACACATGATCAAGAAGAGGCACTTACAATGTCAGATACTATAGTGGTTATGAATGATGGTAAGATACAGCAGATGGGAACAGCTGAGGCAATATACAATGAGCCAGAGAATCATTTCGTTGCAAAATTCATTGGCGAAAGCAATATTATAGATGGGATAATGCTGAGTGATTATAAAGTATTTTTTGCTAATAAAGAATTTGAGTGTGTGGATAAAGGGTTTGAAACTAATGAGAATATAGAAGTTGTGATAAGGCCAGAAGATTTTATAGTATCCAGTTCAGAAGGTATGTGGAAGGCTAAGATTATTTCAAAGAGTTTCAAAGGAGTACACTATGAAATAATCGCAGATGATGGTGAAAATCAATGGATGATACACACTACGAATAATTACGACAAAGGTATGAGTATTGGGCTTAGCATAGAACCTGATAATATACACATAATGAAGAGGTAAGCTGATGAGAAAATATTTTGCATATCCATATATTATTTGGTGTAGTTTGTTTATACTATGTCCTTTATTTATAGTGATAGTATTTAGTTTGATGAGTGTTGACTCAAACGGGGATATTGTAATTTCAATGTCTAATTACACAAGATTTTTTGAACCATTATATTTGAAAGTATTTGTAAGGTCATTGTTATTAGCTGGATTATCTACTCTATGCTGTTTGATACTTGGCTATCCTATGGCGTGGATACTTTCACAGATGAAAGAAAAAACAAGAAAGATAGCCGTAATTTTATTCGTAATGCCTATGTGGATGAATTTTTTACTTAGGACGTATGCATGGCTTGCGATACTGAGTAGAAATGGGCTAATTAATACAGTTTTGAAGTCGTTTAATTTACCAGAATTAAACTTACTATTTAATGATGGTGCGGTAATGCTTGGAATGATATATAATTTTATTCCATTCATGATACTACCCATATATACGGTTTTAAGTAAAATGAATAAAAATGTGCTAGAGGCAGCAGAAGATTTGGGAGCAAATAAATGGGTTAAATTTAGAAAAATAATATGGCCATTAAGCATACCAGGAATAATTTCTGGTATTACTATGGTTTTTATGCCTGCGGTAAGTACATTTGTTATTTCAGCACTTTTAGGTGGAGGACAGTATATGTTAGTCGGAAATCTAATAGAGCAACAATTTAAATCGGCTGGCGACTGGTATTTTGGCTCTGCAATATCAATTATTATGATGATTGTAATAATTATTTCAATGGCAGCAATGACTAGATATGATACTGATGAAAGTGGGCATGTATTATGGTAAAAAAAGGAATTAGCCGTTTTTATATGGCACTTATGTTTTTATTTTTGTACGCTCCTATAATAGTTTTGATTGTATTTTCATTTAATAGTGAAAAAACAACAGCACATTGGACAGGGTTTACATTTGACTGGTATAGGCAGTTGTTTCATGATAGACAAATCATGAAAGCGCTGTATTATACTGTTAGCATAGCAGTTTTAGCATCGGTTATATCTACAATAGTTGGAACATTTGCAGCTATGGGATTGTACAAAATGAAAAGGAAGCCTAGAAAGTTTTGGCTAACAGCAAACAATTTGCCTATATTGAATCCGGATATAGTAACTGGAATTGCTATTATGATTTTATTTAAGTCAATAAAAATGGAGTTTGGATATTTAACGCTTTTGTTGTCACATATAACATTTGATATTCCGTTTGTGATAATTTCTGTATTGCCTAGACTTAGGCAAATGCCAAAAAGTATGGTAGAGGCAGCACTAGATTTAGGTGCAACACCAATGTATGCACTTAGAAAGATTGTGCTTCCAGAAATAAAACCGGGTATTATAACTGGATTTTTGATAGCATTTACGATGTCAATAGATGATTTTGTAATTAGCTTTTTTACGACTGGGAAGGGAGTTACAAATTTGTCCATAGTTATCTATTCTATGGCCAAGAGAGGAATAAATCCCAAGATTAATGCCCTTTCTGCGCTTATGTTTATAGTGGTGTTGCTTTTATTATTGATAATTAGCTTTAGGGATACTAAAGTTAAGAGAGTAAATAAATAATATAGGGGTGATTTTTTTGAATAAAAAACTTGTAATGATTTTATCTTTTTTTGTGAGTTTGATTATTTTTACTGGATGTGGAAATTCAGATGAGAGAGTATTGAATGTATATAATTTTGGAGATTATATTGATGAAACGTTGCTAGATGAATTTGAAGCAGAGTATGGCGTGAAAATAAATTATGATACATATGCAACGAATGAAGATATGTATTATAAAATAAAGCAAGGTGGCGCAAACTATGACTTGATATTCCCATCAGATTACATGGTTGAGAGAATGGCGAAAGAAGATTTGCTTGAAAAAATTGATATAAAAAAATTAGAAAATATTGGAAATGTTGGGAGCAATTTTTTGGGATTATCATTTGATCCTGAAAATGAGTACTCAGTGCCATATCTTTGGGGAACACTTGGTATAATATACAATACTAAAACAGTTAAAGAGCCCGTTGATTCATGGTCAGTATTGTGGGATTCTGCATATAAAAAAGAAATATTGATGTATGATTCATTAAGAGATACTATGGCGGTTGCACTCAAAAAATTAGGTTATTCTATGAATACAACTGACTTAAATGAACTTGAGGAAGCTAAAAACTTGTTGATAGAGCAAAAACCTTTAGTGAGAGCGTATGTAGGGGATAATGTCAAGGACATGATGATTGGCGAAGAGGCTGCATTAGCTGTTGTATATTCTGGAGAAGCTATGTTTATGATGGAGAATAATCCTAATCTTAAGTATATAACTCCGAAAGAGGGTACTAATTTGTGGTTCGATACTATGGCAATACCAAAAGAATCTGAAAATAAAGAAGAAGCTATGTTGTTTATAGATTTCTTGTTGAGAGCTGAAAGCGGCAAGAAAATCGTAGACTATATAGGATACTCGACTCCAAATGACAAAACATATGATTTACTTGATTCGGAAATTAAAGAAATTCCCGGAGCATATCCAGAAGAATCGGTAATAAAAAAGAGTGAAGTGTTTATAGATTTAGGAGAAGCACTTAAAGATTATAATAGAATTTGGACTGAAATTAAAGTTCATTAAAAGACGCAATTTGCGTCTTTTTATTTATAGATAGGAGGAATGAAAATGGATTTAAATTATGTTTTAGAAAGAATGAATGAAATGGTGAATGAAGTATCTAAATATCAGCTTGATAACTACAGATCAAAGAATTTAAAGATAGACAGAAAATCTACACAAACTGATCTGGTTACGGAGGTAGATAAAAAATCAGAGAAGATGATTATTGATAAAATAAAAGAGTTTTTTCCACTCCATAATATATTAACTGAAGAAACAGGCACAATCGGTACTGGTAGCGATTATACTTGGATAGTAGATCCCTTAGATGGAACAAATAATTTTGCATGCGGAATTCCAATATTTGGAATATCTATAGCGCTTGAATATAAAAATGATATAATAGCTGGAATAGTTCACATGCCGTATTTAAAAGAGACATATTGGGCTACAAAAAATAATGGATCGTATTGTAATGGAAATAGAATAAGTTGTGGAGCAAAAAAAGAATTGATAGAATGTATGGCTGCGACGGGTTTTCCATATGATAAGCATATAAACGATGAAAATAATTTAAATGAAATAAATAAAATGATACCTGCGGTTAGAGGTATTAGAAGGTTGGGAAGCGCTGCGTATGATTTATGCTTAGTTGCACATGGAATATATGATATTTATTGGGAAATGGGAATAAAAAAATGGGATGTAGCAGCTGGACAAATAATAATTGAAGAAGCAGGTGGAAAAGTTCAATATATAGAGAATAAGCGAGATATTTCATTGATTGTAGGAAACGCTCAAATAGTTGAAATTGTTAGAAAGAAAATAAATTGGTAAAAATTCATATAGAATTAATAGTCTTGTAGGGTTTAGATTTTTAAACACTTGAAATATAGATGAAAAGTGCGTTGTAAGATATTTACAACGCACTTTTTTAGTTCTATTTTGAGTTATATTCAAAAAAGCTGGGTACATATTAATTGGCGAGGGGGAGATTTTCATATTATAAAAGGATGGTGAGCTTATGCTAAAGAACAAGCGAATAGGGACAAAGATTGCTATGGGAATAGGAATTATGGTATTGGTAATAGCTGTTGTTATGGGTGTAGTTTTTGTAAGCATGAATGGAATAAAGAGTGACTCGATTAGGATGGCGGATGAGTACATAGAAGAGGTTCGCATTGCGACATCGCTTGAAAGTCATACGAGAGATATCATGTATGGTATGAGCAATTATGCATATTCTGAAGAAAGTGCATATTATGATGATGCTATCAGAGCTATAGAATTAACAAAAGAAGATATAGCTCAGGGAAAATCACTCGTAGAAAAATACCCACTTTTGGTAAAATTGAAAGAAGGGCTTGTGCAAGCAGAGACCAACTTAGAAGTGTATGAAGGGCTCATAGCAGATACAAAAAATGCTATAGAACAAAAAGATGAGGTTAGAATAGTTGCTGATAGTTCAGCTGCATTATTTGTAAAGAATGTCAATGATTATTTAGCTAGTCAAGATACTAAGTTGAAATCGCAGATAAGAGTGGCAGAATCTTCTAATGCATTAATTTCAAGAGTTGACAAAATTGCTGAGATGAATGATGTTCTAGATATTGGAAATGAAATTAGAATAGCTAATTTTAAAGCTCAGTCGACTGGTGATGTTTCTCATTATGAAGGAATAGAAAATAAATTTAATGAAATTGATAGAATTGGAAATATGATTAAAAGTGACACAAGTCAGTCAGCAAATTTAGATCAATTAAGTAAAGTAGAGAGTTCTATGAACAATTATCATGAATCTATAAAGAATATGATAGTTATACAATCTAAAATGTTAACTCTAAAAGAAGAAAGAGGAGCTGCTGGAAATGCTATGCTAGAAAGTGCAAAAAATATTTCTAATGCTGGTTTAACATTATCAGTAGAAAAAGCACAGTCATCGGTAAATTCTATAAGTTCAGCTATAGTCACTATGATTATAGGATTTATAATAGCTATAGTTCTTGGTGTAATAATCAATGTATATATAATCAAGAAAATAGTTTCAGATGTCAAGAAAATAACTGAAGCAGCTCAAAAGTTAGCTGTTGGAGATATAGAAGCTGATGTAAACATAGATTCTAATGATGAAATTGGGATGCTAGGGGACGCATTCGATGAAATGATTAAATCTATTAGAGAACAGGCTGATATAGTTACGAATATGTCACACGGTAATTTACAACTAGAAGTAAAACCAAAATCTGAAAAAGATATATTAAATGTTGGTTTAAAAGCAGCTGTAGAAAAAATCAATGCAATTATCGATGACACAAATGAATTAATTGATAGCGCTGTTAAAGGTGATTTGACTGCAAGAGCTGATGAAGAAAGACATGAAGGCGGATACAAAAAAATAATTGCTGGAATAAATACTATGTTAGGTGCAGTAATTGAACCTATTGAAGAAGCGGGAGATGTACTCGAAAAAATGGCAAAAGGAGATTTTTCAGCCAGAGTAAAAGGCGATTATAAAGGTGATCATGCAAAAATTAAGAATTCACTAAATAGTTCTATGATTGCAACACAAGAAATGATAAAAGATGTAGTTAAGATGCTAAATTACATGGCAGATAAGGACTTTAGTCAAAAAGTAACTAAAGATTATGCTGGTGATTGGAATAAGATAAAATTAGCATTTAATACTATATTATCACAATTAAATGATGTTTTAGATGAGATAAATATAGCAGCAGAGCAGGTTGCAACAGCGTCTAGACAAGTGTCGGATTCTAGCCAAACATTGTCTCAAGGATCTACAGAACAAGCTAGTAGTATAGAGCAAATTACTGCAAGTATTACAGAGATAGCAGAACAAACTAAAGAAAATGCTCTAAATGCTAATAAAGCAAGTGATTTGTCTGTATCATCTAAAACAGATGCAGCAGAAGGTAATGTTCAGATGCAAGAAATGGTTGGAGCGATGGCAGACATTAAAGAATCATCAACTAATATTTCTAAAATCATAAAAGTAATAGATGATATTGCCTTCCAAACAAACATACTTGCACTAAATGCAGCTGTAGAAGCGGCACGAGCTGGAGAGCATGGTAAAGGCTTTGCAGTAGTTGCTGAAGAGGTCAGAAATTTAGCAGCACGAAGTGCTGATGCGGCTAAAGAAACTACAACACTAATAGAAGAGTCTATACTCAAAGTAGATGAAGGAACGAAGATTGCGAATGAGACGTCTGAATCACTCAATAAGATTGTTGAAGGAGTTGGAGAGACTGCAGAAATAGTAGGGGGAATAGCAAAAGCATCTAATGAACAGGCATCTGCTATAACTCAAGTTAACGAAGGTGTATCACAAGTATCTAAAGTAGTTCAAATGAATACTGCTACATCTGAAGAAACGGCAGCGGCAAGTGAAGAAATGAATTCGCAGGCTACTTTGTTAAGAGAGAGAGTTTCAGAATTCGAATTGGCGAAAGTATATAGAAATACAACAAATAATTATACACAAAATTACGATGATAAACCTGCCCAAGTGGAAAATATAGCAGAACCTTTGAATCAACCAGATATTGAAATAAATCTTGATGATTCAGAATTTGGCAAATATTAAGGTTGTTGGAGGTTTGATTAAAAACTAATAATGGGTACAAAATTTCATGTAAGATTGATTGGAATTTTGTACCCATATTATTCTAATTATCGAAAAAACAATAGTCTTTTGATAGTAAATTATCTTAGCAATATATTTTATTTTTCAAATATAGTTATCTCAAATATTATTTATTTGGGATAATTTTTTTAGTTAATTAAAAATAAATTAGGGTATGGAATAGAAGGATGAATTTATTTATTAAGGAGGGATTTCATGAGTGATAAAAATATGCAAGCACAATTGATAAGTGTACCCGATTTGCCAAAGGAGTATTATGATGAACTGAAATTATTTATTGATCAATTAGAGGAAAAAGAAGGGAATCTTATAAAGGTGTTGCATAAGGCTCAAAAAATATTTGGCTATTTACCGAGAGAAGTACAACTATTTATTGCTAAAGAATTAGATTTATCAGGAGCAGAAGTTTTTGGAGTTGTTAGTTTTTATTCTTATTTTAATACTAGACCAGAAGGAAGACATAGATTAAGTCTTTGTATGGGAACGGCATGCTTTGTTAGAGGAGCGGATAAGGTAAATCAAAAGATACAAGATATATTAAATATAAAAGTTGGAGAAACTACAAAGGATTTTCATTTTACTCTCAAAAATATAAGGTGTATAGGAGCATGTGGGTTGGCTCCAGTACTTATGGTGGACGATAAGGTTTATGGAAATGTTACAGAAGATGATGTAGAAAGAATATTGAACGAATATATGGAATAGGGGGATTTTATGACTATTAAATCACTAGAAGAACTAAAAAAAATAAGAGATGATAATCTGAAAAAAGTAAAGCTGAGAGAATCGGGAGAAGGGAGTAGTCAAGTAGAGATATTGGTTGGGATGGCAACATGTGGTATAGCTGCAGGAGCTAGAGAGACACTTGCTGGATTGTTAGAGGCTATAGAAGCTGAAGGTTTAGAAAATATAAAAGTTGTTTCAGTTGGGTGTTTGGGATATTGTCATTCAGAGCCAGTTATTCAAGTAAATATACCAGGAGAAGAGCCTGTCTTGTATGGAAAGGTAGATAAAGAAAAAGCAAAAGAAATAGTAAAAAAACATATAGTTGGAGGAGACCTACTCAAAGACTCAATACTAATAAATACATTTAATAGAGCATGATAGGGGGGATAATATGTATAGAATGAATATAATGGTATGCGGAGGAACAGGGTGCATATCAGCAGAGAGTGAGTTAATTATTAGTTTATTTGAAAAAGAAATAGCTAAAATAGGATATGAAAAAGAAGTTCAAGTTATAAAAACAGGATGTTTTGGATTTTGTGGACAAGGTCCGATTGTAAAAATCCATCCAGATAATGTGTTTTATGTAAAAGTCAAACCTAGTGATGTAGAAGAAATAGTAAATGAGCATATTGTTAAAGGTCGTAAGGTAGAAAGATTATTGTATGAAGAACCTGAAAAGCACAAACCTATAGAAGAGCATAAAGATATGGCGTTTTATAAGAAACAATATAGAATTGCACTTAGAAATTGTGGACTTGTAAATCCGGAAGATATATCAGAATACATTGCATTTGATGGCTATGCAGCTCTTGGGAAAGCGCTATTAGAAATGAGCAGAGATGAGCTGATAGAAGAGGTAAAGAATAGTGGATTAAGAGGTCGAGGAGGAGGAGGATTTCCTACAGGTTTGAAGTGGGAAATTACTAAGAAATCGCCAGGGGATGAAAAATATATTATTTGCAATGCAGATGAGGGCGACCCTGGTGCATTTATGGATAGAAGTATTTTAGAAGGTGATCCACACAGCGTTATAGAAGCTATGGCTATAGGTGGATATGCTATTGGAGCTAATAAAGGGATTATTTATATAAGAGCGGAATATCCTTTAGCTATAAATAGACTGGAAACCGCAATTCATCAAGCAAGAGAGGTCGGAATGCTTGGAGAAAATATATTTGGTGCGGGATTTGATTTTGATTTAGATATAAAATTAGGCGCTGGTGCTTTTGTTTGTGGTGAAGAAACTGCACTTATTCATTCTGTTGAGGGACATAGGGGTGAACCTACATACAAACCACCATATCCTTCAGTTTCTGGGTATAGAGGAAAACCAACTTGCGTAAATAATGTAGAAACATTTGCTAATATACCACCAATATTATTAAAAGGTTCAGATTGGTTCAGCTCTATAGGAACCGAAACAAGTAAAGGTACAAAAGTTTTTGCGTTAGCTGGAAAGATAAATAATGTAGGTCTTGTTGAGGTTCCTATGGGAACTACATTAAGAGAAATAATATATGAAATAGGTGGCGGAATAAAGGATGGTAAAAAGTTCAAAGCAGTTCAAACAGGTGGTCCATCTGGAGGAGTTATAACAAGGAATGATTTGGATACACCTATAGACTATGAGCAACTAAAGAAAATAGGTTCTATGATGGGATCTGGAGGAATGATAGTTATGGATGAAGATGACTGCATGGTCAATATAGCTAAATTCTATTTGGATTTTACTCAAGAAGAGTCATGTGGTAAATGTACGCCTTGTAGAGTCGGTACTAAGAGGATGCATGAGATACTTGAAAGAATAACTGAAGGTCATGGGAGACCCGATGATATTGCTAATTTAGAACAATTGGGAAAAATGATTAAAGATACCGCTCTTTGTGGACTTGGTCAAACAGCACCTAATCCAGTGCTCAGTACAATAAATTATTTTAGAGAAGAGTATGAAGAACATATATTTGATAAACATTGCAGGACTAATGAATGTAAAGCACTTGTGAAATACAAGGTAAATCCAGATAAATGTATAGGATGTACAGCTTGTGCAAAAAAATGTCCAGTTTCATGTATAGAGGGAAAGGTAAAAGAAGTTCATATTATAGATCAATCAAAATGTATAAAATGTGGTGCCTGCTACGAAGCATGTAAATTTGGGGCAATAATAAAACCATAGGGGGTGGAAAGATGACGAAAAAAATCGGTCTAATGATAAATGGAATGCAAATAGAAGTAGATGAAGGGACAACGATATTGGAAGCTGCAAAGCAGTTAAATATCCATATTCCGACACTTTGTTACTTAAAATCTGAGGATTTTAAGATAGAAAACCATCCTGCGACTTGTAGAGTGTGTGTTGTGGAAGTTGAAGGAAGACCAAATTTAGCACCATCATGTGCTACAAAAGTATCAGAAGGAATGGTAGTTAGAACTGATACACTAAGGGCAATTCAAGGAAGGCGTATGGCTGTAGAATTGCTTCTTTCAAATCATCCAAACGAATGCTTTACTTGTGCAAAAAACTTAAACTGTGATTTACAAGCACTAGCTCAAGAACTAGGGGTTAGGGAAATTAAGTGGGACGGAGAAAAAATGGATTATGCTAAGGACGTATCTAGTGATGCCATAGTTAAAGATCCCAATAAATGCATAATGTGTAGACGCTGTGAAACTATGTGTAATGAAATACAAACCTGCAATATACTATCGGCGGTGAATCGTGGATTTGATACATTTGTAGGACCGGCATTTAATTTGCCAATGAAAGACACATCATGTACCTATTGTGGACAATGTGTCGCAGTATGTCCTACGGCAGCATTGACTGAAGTGAATAATACAGTAAAAGTATGGGAGGCTCTTAACAATCCTAGAAAACATGTTATAGTTCAGACTGCACCAGCGGTAAGGGTTGCACTAGGAGAATTATTTGATATGGAGCCTGGAACTATAGTTACCGGTAAAATGGTTACGGCACTTAGAAGATTAGGTTTTGATGGTGTTTTTGATACTGATTTTGGAGCAGACCTTACAATAATGGAAGAGGCATCGGAATTTGTTCATAGATTGGAGCATGGAGGAAGATTACCTATGCTTACAAGTTGTTGCCCAGCATGGGTTAAGTTCTTTGAGCATCAGTTCCCAGATCTTTTAGATGTACCGTCTACGTGCAAATCTCCTCATGTAATGTTTGGAGCTATAGCGAAAACATATTATGCACAAAAAATGAGTATAGATCCGCAAGATTTAATTGTGGTATCGGTTATGCCATGTGTAGCAAAAAAAGCGGAAGCTAGTAGGCCAGAATTGACGAAAGATGAAGAGAGCAATGTAGATGTAGTTATAACAACAAGAGAATTAGGTCAAATGCTACACGAAGCTGGTGTTGATTTTAAAAATCTAAATGATAGCGATTTTGACAAAATGATGGGAGAAAGTACAGGTGCATCTGTTATATTTGGCACAACTGGTGGTGTAATTGAAGCTGCTGTTCGTACTGCTTATGAATGGATTACCAAAACAGAACTTAAAGATGTTGAATTTAATGAATTAAGAGGTATAGAAGGTATAAGGGAAGCTACAGTGAAAATCGGTGATCAAGACATATGTATAGGAATAGCACATGGATTAGGAAATGCTAGAAAACTTTTAGAAGAGATAAGGCGTGGTGAATCTAAGTATCATGCAATAGAAATAATGGCATGCCCTGGTGGATGCATAGGTGGTGGAGGACAGCCATATCATCATGGAGATACTGAAATACTCAAAAAAAGACAAGCTGCAATTTATGATGAAGATAGAAAGAAAACTATAAGAAAATCACATGAAAATAAAGAAATAAAGAGATTGTATGATGAGTTTTTAGGAAAACCTTACGGCGATAAAGCTCACGAATTGTTGCATACTCACTATGAAAAAAAAGAGAAAATTTAATTTGTAAAAAAATACTATCTTAATCAATATTGATTTAAGATAGTATTTTTTATTCTTAAGAATAATGTAAATGTAATATTTTTGAAATGAGTTTTTAATCAATCGATGTTATACTACTAAGTAAGAGGGAAAGGTGTGATATTGATTTGTATGATACTAAGAAAAAAATAATTAGATTTATATGGATTACTATTGGTGCACTTATTATGGCAATTGCGATAAATTTATTTATAGTGCCGCATCATTTAGTATCAGGGGGAGTAACTGGTTTATCTTTGATATTACAATATTTGACTGGGATAAAAGCTGGAGTTTTGATTTTAATTATAAATATTCCATTGTTTCTGATTGGAATGAGGGAAATCAATAGAGAATTTATACTAACTAGTTTGTATGGTATGCTTAGCCTTTCGATTTTCTTGGTTTTGACAGAAAAGTATTCTAGCTATGTGATAGTTGAGGATTTGTTGGCATCTTGTATTTATGGTGGCCTGTTTAGTGGACTTGGAGCTGGAATTATTTTCAGACAGAGTGCATCGACAGGAGGAACAGATATAGTTGCTGTGATAATGAAGAAAAGATACGATATAAGTATATCTTCTATCGGATTTGTGTTAAATGCGTTTATTGTACTTATGGGAGCTTTTACAGTTAATTATACTATTGCTATGTACACACTTATTAATATGTTTATATTTGCAAAAGTTTTTGATGTATTGCTTCAAGGTTTTGATAGAAGAAAGATGATATTGATTATTACCGATGAATCAGAAAATATGGCACAGGCTATAATGAAAGGATTAAAAAGGGGAGTAACTTATCTCGAAGGCGAAGGCGCATATACTAAAAATAAGAAAAAAATAGTTTATTGCATAGTATCTCAGCGTCAGATGGCGGATCTTAAAAGAATAATTAATCAGATTGATCCTAAAGCATTTATGTCTATTATAGACACATCAGAGATACACGGGTTGGGCTTTAAAAATATAGAATTTTAGATTATTAATTTAAGGGTATAAGATTAATAGTAAAATACTTTGAGATGAACAATTTACTAGAGCTAATGAGAGGTGGTATTTATGAAAGAAATGTTGTTACAAAATTATGGACACCATGAAATATTTATATCTGATGTGGTGATAGCAAATATTATAGTTGAAACATTGAATCAATACTCGAATGTCAACTACGTTGGTGGCAAAAAAGGAGTTAATCAATTCTTAAAGAGAAATAAAACCAATATAGAAAAACTTGATGAAACGAAACAATTGAAAGTTGATGTGAGAATACAAGTTCCATTTGGAGTAAATATTCCAGAACTGACAAGAGATATACAAAAGAATATAATTGATAATTTTGTGCTATTTTTAGATTTAGAAAATGTAAAAATAGACTTGATAGTAGATGGATTTATAAAAAGCTAAGGTGCTGTGAAGCACCTTTTTTATTTTGAAAATATGACAAAAACTTAATGGACTAGAATTTTTAAACGCCAAGGTATAGAATGGAGTAAAGAGTATTCTTTGACTATATGGTGGCATGTTATATGCTGGCTAATCCAAACAGGAGGGAAGATCATGACAAGAGAAACATTATTAAAAAATTACAAATTATTCTATTTCTTTGAAGAACTTTCAAAAATTCCAAGAGGTTCAGGAGATGAGAAAGCTATTAGTGACCATATTTATGAGTTTGCTAAGGAAAACGGTTTAGAAGCGTATCAAGATGAGATGAATAATCTTATTATCAAAAAACCTGCGCATTCTACTATGGCAGATAGACCAGGTGTGATTTTACAAGGACATTTGGATATGGTTAATGTTAAGGAAGAAGATTGTAATCATGATTTTGACAAAGATCCAATCAAACTTATATATACTGAAGATTTAATAACAGCAGATGGAACATCACTTGGGGCCGACAATGGTATCGCTGTGGCTATGGCGTTAGCTTTGCTAACAGATAAAGAGGCAGTACACCCTAAAATTACTGCATTATTTACAGTTGACGAAGAAAGTGGTATGGGCGGAGCAGCTAATTTAGATCCTACTCATGTTGAAGGCGAGATAATGATAAATATTGACTCAGAAGAAGAGGGAATATTCTTGGGAAGTTGTGCTGGTGGTGTTAGGAATATAGTAACTCAAACAGTTAAGAGAACTGATTCTAAATTTAAAGAAACATATAAAGTGAAGATTTCAAATTTACTTGGAGGACACTCAGGTTCTGAGATTCATACAGGTAGAGCTAATGCTATAAAATTATTGGGAAGAATGCTTCAAAGCTTTAAAGAAAGCTTCGAATTTGAGTTAGTAAGCTTAACTGGTGGAGAAAAAATGAATGCAATACCAAATAGAGCTGAAGCTATTATAAGAACTAGCCATAAAGATAAGCTAGATGAATTAGTTGATTCACTAAGAAATACTTATAGCAAAGAATATGGAATGGTCGAAAAAAATATCACAATAACTACAACTAGTGAAGAATCTGAAATGAAATCTATGACTACAGAATCTAGAAATTATGTAATTGCTTTATTGCGTTTAATTCCTTATGGACCACAAACTATGAGTCAAGCTATAGAAGGACTTGTTGAAAGTTCAAGCAATATTGGAGTTTTAACAACAGAGGGAGATGCTGTATTATTTGAAAGTGCAATAAGAAGTTCGGTACAGACATTGAAGCATGAGATAGCTAAAAGAATTCAAGAGGCTGCAATGCTTACTGGTGCAGATTTTAAATTGATATCAGATTACCCAGCATGGGAATACAGAGAAGATTCTCATATCAGAGAGGTCTTTAAATCTAGTTATAAAAAATTATTTAATAAAGATGCTAAAATAGATGCAATTCATGCAGGACTAGAATGTGGATTACTTACAGAAAAATTAGGTGCTATTGACATGATTTCTATGGGACCAAATATGTATGAAGTTCACTCTCCGAATGAGCGTTTAGAAATTCAGTCAACAATAAGAACTTGGGAATTATTGAATGACGTATTGAAGAATGTATAGAAGTTTTATTTAATTAAAAACACGTTGCCGGGTATTATTCGATATTTGTGTATTGAATAATATGGCAACGTGTTTTTTTGTTAACTTAACGCGGTAATATTATAGTTACTATTGTACCTTCGTTTTCAATGCTATCAATCCAAATAGTTCCACTATGCTGTTCTATTATTATTTTTGCAATTGACAATCCCAATCCAGTGCCGCCCATTGATTTAGCTCTAGATTTATCAGCACGGTAAAACCTTTCAAAAACATGCGGCAGGTCAGATTTTGAGATTCCAATTCCATTATCAGCGATTGAGATAAAGATGGATTTATTAGATGATTTAGTTGATAAATAGATGCTACCATTTTCAGGTGTATACTTCATACTATTATCCATAAATATTCTGATTGCTTCTTTTAGAGCTACTCTATCGCCATAGAAATCTATATGTTCATTAGTTTTAGAAAAATATTTATGATTCTGATCTATTAATTCCATATCTTGAAAAACTTCTTCGATTAAAACATTCATAGAAAAATTATTTTTTTCGAGTTTTAAAGAATTTTTGTCATTTCGCGCTAGATATAGTAATTTTTCTACAAGGCTTTGCATTTGATTTGTTTCACTTATTATGGATTGAATACTTTCTTCTAAAATTTGAGGATCTTTTTTACCCCATCTATTTAGCATATTGGCATAACCTTTCAAAACTGCGATGGGAGTTCTGAGTTCATGTGACGCATCATTTACAAATTGGCGTTGCTTTACATATGATGTTTCAAGTCTATCCATCATATCGTTGAATGTGAGAGCTAAATCTTTTAACTCATCCTTAGTACCTTTTATGTTTATCCTCTCATCAATATTACTTATGCTTATATTTTGTACTGTTGCTGTCATATTTTTTATAGGTTTCAAAAGTTTTCGGCTCATTTTGTTGCTAAGCAGTATTGCTAACAATATGAGGAAAAAATTGAAAAATACTGATAAAAAAATCAATGATTGAAATGAATTCTTTTGGTTTAAAAATGGCATAACAAGGATAATATCTAAGTCATCATAGTAAACATTTAGTTTTACTATAGATGGTAAGTCAAATCCAAATAATAATTGTTCTTCAAGGCCAAAACCACGTCTCAAATTATAGACATCTGAAGGGTTGTCATATAGAGAGTTATCTTGAACAAAAGAATTTAGTAGAGTACCATTTTTATCGTATACATAAACATCTAAAGTATTATGGTATGCGTATTTTTCAATTGTTTCTTGATCTAAATCTATAGCTTTTGCTAAATCATGCAAATAATCACTCGATTTTACTAATTGAGTGTAAGTTGAGTCGAAGTAACTTGAATGAGCATAATTTAATAAGTATAGATTTTCTATAACTAGTAAAGTTGGAATTAAAATAGCAAAAAACAAAGTTAGCTTAAAAGAAATATTAAATCTTAGTAAATTACATATTTTAGAAAATGTAAAAGAGATAAATCTAAATGGTGCCCAAACGAGCCACAATATAATCCGAATGATTTGTTTTATAATACTTAGAATCATTTGTTACTATCCTTCATGATATAGCCGACGCCACGGATAGTTTCGATGAGTTTTACATGAAATACATCATCTATTTTACTTCTCAAATAGCGTATATACACATCAACTATATTTGTTTGACCAACAAAATCGAATCCCCATACATTTTCAAGTATTTGATCTCGAGATAATGCCATATTTTTATTTATCATTAAATATTGCAATAAATCGTATTCTTTTTTAGTCAATTGAATTTCTGAATTGTTGTACGTAACTATGTGCCTAGAGTCGTCAAGCGATAGATTCCTGCAAAGTAATTTTGAAGATTGAGAATCAGAATCTAAAGTTTTTATATGACGAAGTGTTCGCCTAATACGTGCTAATAATTCTTCAATTTCAAATGGCTTTGTTACATAATCATCTGCACCAAAATCAAGCCCCATTACTTTATCCATGGTGTCATCTTTTGCAGTAAGCATTATTATGGGAATATCAGATTTTTGTCTTATGCGACGACAGATTTCCATACCATTTAGACCAGGAAGCATTACGTCTAGAAGTATCATATCATATTGATTAGACAAGCCTTGTTCTAATCCATCTCTACCGTTAAATACAGTAGTTATGCAATAGCCTTCATGGTTTAGCTCGAGTTCTAGAAAGCGTGCTATTTTGACTTCATCTTCTACTATGAGAATATTTGTATTCATATTGAATCCCTCTTTTGAATTAATTATTTTTGAAAGGTAACTATTGGTTATCTATATCTTTTGAATCATTATTATCGTCCTCAGGTTCAGCTAAAGGTTCTATAGAATCAAGACTTACAAAATCCCAAGTTTGTTTCATAGGTAAGGTAATTATTAGAAACGGAATGGAAACTGGCAATAAAGATACAATAATAATTAAAGTCAGAATTGTTTGCATTTGAAAGATACGTTGCTTTTTCCTATTTGTGACAATAGTATATGATAATAAGAATTTCTTTAATTTTTTCATAAAAGATGTTTGTTTTTTTTGATTGTATCCTATTTGTTCAATATTGATAATTAAATTATTATTTTCTAGATATATTAGTGTTTCAACTAAATCATTGTTGTTTCTTTCTAGAGCATCTTTAGCAACGGCATAAGATACATGTGTACGATTTTTTATTAAATCTATTTTTTCTAATGAAGTTGACATGAAAAAGCCTCCTTTTATAATTAAAATACAATATATATGTATTTTAGTCAAAGAAATTTAGATATATATTGTATTTTGATTAGAAATGTATTAGAAATGTAATCATAAGCAATTATTGTTTAATCTTTTTTTAATCTTTATGAGGTATATTGTAAAAGACAATGGATGTGAAAATCATAAGATTAAGAGGAGGGCAAAAATGTCGAGTAGGGTGAAAAAAAATAGTATTTTAGTCAGTGCTTTAATTATGATAGTTTTTTTTGTAATAAGCACATCAGTAATAGCAAGTAGCGGGTTTTTAGTTCAGATAGAACCTGGTTTTTCTGGTTTTGTAAAGCATGATGAAGTTATACCATTTGGTATAGATATAACAAATAGTGGTAAGGATTTTGATGGAAAAGTAGAAGTGTATGTAAATTACGAAGATGAACGCGATCCAAGATTTTTAAAATATGAAGAAAATCTTAATTTGCCTCAAAATTCAAGCAAGAAAATAGTACTGCCTATTTATGCAGAACAACCAGAGACTAACGAATACGTAGTGAAAATAGTTGATAACAATGGGAATATTATTTTTGAAAAAAGCGAATCATGGTTCAATGAGGAATATTCTGAGAGTGCTGGATATGGTGAAATCGGAGTTATTGCAGAATCAGTAGAACAATATAGAGAATTAAATGGTAATCTTATACAATTAGAAAACAATAAAATAATAAATAAAGAAGTTCTTGATCTATTTCAATATATTATATTGTCAAATGAAGTTAACAAATTGACAAACGAGCAAATTGACTACTTGAAAGAATGGCGAAATAGTGGAGGCTATTTTATAGTTGATAGTCGTAGTAAAGCGTGGGCAGAAAATAATATAGGATTAGCAAATACGAATTACTCTGAGATTGATAGCAATAGTATAGATATGATAAATGAACTACTTAAAGATAGAAAAGTAGTTTCAAATGATAATGATAGATATTGGTATAGTGATTGGTACACAGCGACTATACCGGCTAAATTAGCACCAAAGTTTGATTTACTAAAGATAGTATTGATGATTTTTGTAGTAGTTGTAGGTCCGGTGAATTACTTGGTATTGAAGCAGATTGACAGACGAGAATTTTTGTGGATATCGGTACCAGCTATAGTTTTAGTTTTTTCTATAGGAGTATACGCAATTAGCTCTAATACAGAGCTTAAAGGTCCTGTTATGAGTAAGGCATCATATGTAGAATTAAATCCTAATAGTAATGTTGCCAAAATTAGCAGTTCTAGTTCGATCTTTGCGACTACAGAGAATGAGTGTATTTTAGAATTTTTAAACGATGTGAAAGTAAATTATGGGAAAATAAGAGCATATGATTTTAATAAAAATAAGGAAAATGTTTTTGTAACTAACAATATTGTGCAAAAAACTCTAAAGTATAAAAACAATGGTTTTTGGTCACCAACAACAATACCAATTGACTGGGAAACCGATAGTATTGGAAATATAAATACTGAATTGAAATTAGAAGATAACACTATTAGAGGTATTATAAAGAATGAAACTGGATATTTGCTAGAGGATATGGTATTTGTATTTGATAAAACAATAGTGTTTTTAGGAGATCTTAGAGTTGGTGAGGAAAAAATAGTAGAAATAGATTTGAAAAGAGGAAAAGAAACTAATTGGAGTGACATAGAAATAAGTGATCTCTATTATTCAGATGAAAGATCTAAGTATTTAGAATCGCAGGGAATAGATACAAGTGAGAATAATGAAAAAAATTATTTGACAGAAGACTTTAAACAAAGCTTTTCAAATAGATTTTTCGATTCTAAATATAAATCAAGTGAAAAAAGGTTTGGAAACTATATAATTGTAGCTTGGAATGAGGAAAATCTAGATTTTAGTTCGATGATGAATGGAAAGGAAATGAATCAGCTTAATAGAAATATGATTTATTCATTTGGAGAAATACAAATGGAAAAGGGAAGTGTAGTGACAGGGTCAACTGATTTGCTCGTTGTTGAGGTTAAAAATGTAAATGGTTTGGAGTATGATACAAGGCGAGATTATCTATATGGTGTAGGAAGTGCAGAAATACACTATAGAGAAGTTGAGAGTGACGTTGATATTAATGAGTGGCAATTTTATTTAGATGAAAGTCAGGGAACAAATTATCAAATATTTAATATTAAAGAAAATAATTGGGAAGATATCCAAAATGGAAAAATTTTAAATAGTGAAGACATAGATAAATATATGGATGAAGACAAAACTATAGTGCTGAAAATAAATTCAAATGTTGATGATTCTGTGAGCCTTCCAGAAATTAGAGTTCAGGGGGTTGTGAACTAATGTTGAAATTGAAAAATGTTACTAAAAAATATGGAAATTTTATAGCAGTAGATAATTTAAATTTGGAAATAAAAAAAGGAGAGATATTTGGTTTTGTTGGTCCAAATGGTGCGGGTAAAACTACTACTATGAGAATGATTGCAACGCTACTAGAACCGACAAGTGGAGAAATATGGATAAATGATAGAAATTTAAATGAAGACTTAAATGGAGTTAGAAGTCAAATTGGATATATGCCAGATTTTTTTGGAGTCTATAATGACTTAAAAGTTGAAGAATATATGACTTTCTATGGGGATTTGAACAAAGTTCCAGAAAAAGAATTGAATAAGAGAATAGATCAACTATTAGAGTTAGTAGGTCTTACGGAGAAAAAAAATGCATATGTAGATGCGCTTTCAAGAGGTATGAAGCAGAGACTATGTCTAGCTAGAGCACTTATTCATAATCCAGAACTATTAATACTAGATGAGCCAGCATCTGGTATGGATCCAAGAGCTAGAGTTCACATGAAAAATATACTTAAAGAGCTTAAATCGATGGGGAAAACTGTAATTATTAGTTCGCACATACTTCCAGAAATAGCTGAGATATGTACTAGCATAGGAATAATAGAGCGCGGAAAGATAATAACTAGGGATAGTGTAGATGGGATAATTAATTCTGCTGGAGAAAATAATATAGTTAGGATAAAGACTTTAAATAAAGTTGAAGAATTGGAAACTATATTGAGAGAGAATCCTTATATTACTGAAGTACAGAATAGAGACTATGAATTTGCAGTAGAATTTAACGGGAGCGATGAAAAAAAATCTGAGTTGTTAAAGGATATTGTGAAAGCGAATATTTCAATAGTAAATTTTGGAAATACAGACCAAAATTTAGAGGATATATTCATGAAAGTGACCAAGGGGGAAGAATATGATTAATCCAGTTTTAAAAAAAGAGATTAAAGTACGCGCAAGAAATTGGAAAAATGCAGGAATGATTACATTATATGCTCTAGTACTGGTTTTTGCAGCGGTGGTAGTGTTTAAAACTGCCGAATTTGATTTTGGATATAGAGGTGGTTTTTCACCAGAGGTATTACAAGGACTTTATATAACTTGTGCTATAATTCAGATATTTTTGATAGGACTTTTAGTTCCAGCAACAACTGCAAGTGCTATAAGCGGTGAAAAGCAAAGGAGAACATTTGATTTGTTGATTTGTAATAGAGCATCTAATAGAACAATTATACTTGGAAAATTGATGGCTTCTTTATTACAAACATTCATGCTTTTGATTTTAGCATTACCAATATTAAGCTGCCTTTTCATGTTTGGTGGCATTAGTGTGACAAATTTGTTTAAACTGACTATATTTTTTATGGTTACATCGGTTTTGCTTGGAAGTATAGGTCTTTTTTGCTCTACACAGTTTAAAAGTACTGTTCCATCAATAGTTGTCAGTTATGTGATCATATTTATTTTAAGTTTCGGAATGCTTATTTTAATTGCAATTGGATACGAGTTGTTTGATTTTAACGAATTTAAAAATTTGCATGCTGTATTCTTGATATTTAATCCAGGAACGGGTTTATCAGCTATTTTGTCAGAACAAATGGGATCGTCATTTAATTTTATAAATGCAATAACTGACTTAGATTGGTCTGCTAATTTTACGCTTGTAATGAATCTATTCGCTGAGCTAATTCTTTCAGGATTTTTTATATGGGCTGCGACTAAAAATATAAATCCATTTAAAAATAGAGGTAGAATAAAATGAAGCAAATAAAGGATATTATTTCAAGAATTAAGTTTATCAATTTAGTTAACGAAATAAATTCAAATATATATAACATCTTGTTTATAGGAGTGATAATCACTATTACAATGATAATGGGTTCAAAAATAGTACCCATTATTTTTGTAGTAAATAAATTAACTGTACTATATTTTTTTCTAGTTATAATTATGATTGTATTTTCGATTTTAAAGACTAAGAAAACATGGAAGTATTCACTTCTAAAATTGGATGATAAGCAAAGACTAATTACTGCATTAGAGCATGAGGATATGGAAGATGAGCTTTCAATTATGCAGAGAGAAGATGCTATTAGTTATGTAGCGAGTATAGACATAAAAAAAGAGTTACCTATCATTTTTTGGTACAAAGAGCAGGCTTTAAAAATAAGTATTGCAGCAGTTGTGCTTTTGATAGTTTTATTTGTGCCGCCATTTCACAATGCACAGATAAATAAAATCGAAGCAGCAAGTGAAATAAAAAAAGAAGTATTAAAAGAGATAAATGATAATAAAAAGTTGATTCAAGATATGAAACTGGAAAATCAATTAAAAAAAGATATTATGAATGCATTGGATAAAACCAAAAAAGAACTCAAAAAGTCTAATGTTAAAAAAGATTATAAAAAAGATATTGAGAAGCAAAAGAAAAGCTTAGAAGATATGATAAGAAAAACGCAAGATGCTTTGAAAAAGAAAACAGAAGGGATGAATGAGCAGAGTAAATTGCTAGAAGAGTTACTTAAGCTAGATAATTTAGAGAATTTACAATCAGTATTAGAAAAATATCAACTTAATGATGAATTACTAAAGGACTTACAGAATTTATCAAAAATGCAAGATAGTTTAAAAGAGCTTCTAAAAAATATTGATCCAAAGGCTTTAGAGAATATAATGAAAAATTTACAAAAAGAATTAAGTTCATCTAGCTGTAGTCAAACTGATTCACAAAATGGACAAAATCAAGGCGGAACGTGAGGATCATCAAATGGCGGAAGTTCTGCTCAAAATGGAAATGGATCTTCAAATGGAAGTAGTTCAGGCAAAGGCGATGGAGCATCAATATTTGATACAGGAGAAAAAGAATTTATAGAAGGAACGGAATCTGAGCTAGGGAATTCTGAAAGTGAAATTAAAAATGCAAAATCAGAAAGACAAAATTTAGAGGATGAAAAGCCTTGGATAGTAGAGTGGTATGGTATGAGCGGTCAAGCAGGAGAAATTAAGTCAAAAGAAATACTTGAAGAGTATGGAGACAAAGTCAAATGGAATGCATCATCGGACGATGAAATACCTTTGGAAGTTAGAGACTTAGTTCAAGATTATTTTTCAGAAGATGAATAATAAGGAGTGTATAAAAAATATGAGTGAAGATAGAATTAAACAAATTAGAGAAGAAGCAAGCTGGCTTAAAGATGAAATAAAAAAAGCTATAGTTGGCCAAGATGATCTTATAGAAAATGTCATAATAGCTATGATTTGTGGAGGAAATGTATTATTAGAAGGTAATCCGGGTCTTGGAAAAACTTATTTGGTAAAGACGATAAGTCAGATTATGAATTTAGATTTTTCTAGAATACAATTTACTCCTGACTTGATGCCATCAGATATTATCGGAACGAATCTTATACGGACTGAAAAAAGTGGAGCAATGAATTTTGAATTTCACAAAGGGCCTATATTCGGAAATTTAATATTAGCAGATGAGATAAATAGAGCAACACCTAAAACGCAAAGTGCTCTATTAGAGGCAATGCAAGAAAAAACGGTAACTGTTGGAAAACAGACGTATATATTAAACCAACCATTTTTTGTATTAGCTACGCAAAATCCTATAGATATGGAAGGCACATATACATTGCCAGAGGCACAATTAGATAGATTTCTATTTAAACTTTTTGTAGATTATCCGACGCATGATGAACTAAAAGATATAGTTCTTAGAACAACTACAAATGATAGGGTTAATTTAGAAACATTTGATGGAGAACGATTTTTAACTGAGGCCATAGAACTTTCGGAAAAAATATTAATAGCGGATGAAGTTATGAATTTTGCTATGGCTGTAGTATTGGGAACGCATCCAAGCCAAAATTTGGCTAGAGTTTCAGAATTTGTTTCTTTTGGATCAAGTCCTCGTGGAGCGCAGGCATTGATAAAAGTAGCTAAAGTGAGAGCTCTATTGGATGGAAGATACAATGTATCATTTGATGATATTGTAAAGACAGCTCCAGATGTACTAAGACATAGAATAATATTAAATTATGAAGCTATTCATGAAAATGTAAATGCGGATCAATTAGTTGATGAAATATTGAAAGAAGCGAAAGAAAATGCTAGATTATAGGACTTTAGATAAATTAAAAATAAACAACTCGATAAAGGATATTACATCAGCGCATGAAGGAAACATGCATACCAGGAGTAAAGGTCAATCACTTGAGTTTTCAGAGTATAGTAGCTATGAACCTAGAGATGATACTAGAAGAATTGATTGGAATATATTTGCAAGAACTAGAAAACTTTATATAAAGCATTATGAAGCTGAAAAAAAACTTAAAGCAAACATATTTCTAGACAATTCTGCATCTATGTGCGCGGGCGATAAAAATAAACTTGAAAAATCAGTTGAAATAGCAAAGGGTCTAGCGTATATAGCATTTAATCAAGGATATGAAGTACATTGGCACAAAAACCACCTAAATAAAACTTTGCAAAGTGAAATAATGAGAAGTAAAGCTCAAATAACTAAATTTGAGCTTGAAGAGAGTGACTTAAACAAGGAAGAATTCTTACCTAAGTTGCTTAAATCTAGTGTAAAGAGACAAGAGCTGATTATAATAATATCAGATTGCTATACAGATAAAATGTCTGAAATCATAAAATATTTTAAGTATAAAAAATGTAAATTGATTTTAGTGTATACATTAGGTCAAAATGAAAAAGAGATACCATTGACTGGGAATATAAAGTTAAGAGATTCAGAAACTGATGAGGAAATAAGGGTTGAAATGAATAGAAATACAAGGGATTTGTATTTAGAGAAGCTTAGGGAACATGAAAATGCATTGAAGAATGAAATAAAGAAGTATGGCTATAAAGTAGTACAGCCAAATTTAGAGAAAGATATCGAATATGTATTTTTTCAAGAGTTTATAAAAGAAGGAATATTGAGGTGACTATATGGAATTTTTATATCCAAGTTTTGCATTTGCACTACTTAGTTTGATACCATTATTGATAATTCATAAATTGATTAGACAAGACAAGCTAAATATATTTCCAAGTAATTTTTTGTGGGAAGAAGTGCTAAATGAGCAAAAAGCGAGTAAAAAATTAAATAAACTAAGGCGTAGTTTGCCTCTTTTATTGCAAATATTTATGATTCTACTAGTATCATTTATTCTTATAGAACCAATATTTTTAAGAACTAATGGTGAAAATATAGTTAAGGCTATAGTAATGGATACTTCATATAGCATGAATATAGCTGATGGCGAAGAAACGCGGCTAGATGTAACAAAAAAAGAGATTTTAAATCAATTAAGTGAGCTTAAAAATGGCGAAGAAATTATGCTATATGCTATTGATAGTGAAATAAAAGAAATTGAAAAAGGTAAATTAGGAAGTGTTAGTTTTAGAGGAAAACTTGTAGATATAAAGGGAAGTAATTCAAGCAGAAGTGAATTAAAAACAGTAGAAGAATTAAATCAATTAGCTTTGAGTAAAGACATTGACGAAATTTGGTTTTACAGCGACCAAAAATACAATGGATTATCTGATAAGATACGTTTAGTAACAAAAGGACAAGAAATTTTTGATAATGTCGGAATAGAAAATATGAAGATTGAAAAAAATAATATAGTAATAGAAGTTAAAAATTATAGTAATAATTCAGCAAAGAAAACGATTGATATAGTAGTTGATGGGAAAAGTCAATATAGTATAGATATAGAGTTAAATGCAGAAGAGCGATTATTTAAAACTTTTGATATTGATATTCCATTTGAATTTGGCGTAGCTAAAATAAGAGAAAAAGATTTGTATGATGATGACAATATTTATTATTTCACGGAGTCAAATATGGAAGAAATAAAGGTACTGCTTCTAGGAGATGAAAATGATTTTCTAGATAAGGCATTATCAGTACAGAAAAAATTAAAAGTTACAAGAAGTGAAGAGAATAATTTAATAGGAGGCTATGACTTATATGTTTTTTCTGGTGAAATTCCAGAGAAGATGCTTGAAAAAGGTGCTGTCCTAATATTTGAAAATAATGGTGAAGATAATATTGATATTAGTAAGGGTTATAGATTAACGGATAATAGCGTATTTGAATATATTGAGCCTAGTTTTAGCTTAATGAGTGCAAAAGGTTTTAAAAATACAAATGATGTTCTGCCACTTATGTATTCTGGACAAAATTTAATTGCATATGGTAAAAAAACAGAAAGTCTAAATGTTCTGAGGTTTGGTTTTGATTTATACGATAGTGATTTGATGATAAAGAAAGAATTTCCTATATTAATGAAAAATAGTATTTCATGGCTATTAGGAGATAAGGAGATAGGCAAAAAGCAATTTGTAGTAGATGAATACTATGATAATAGTATAGTTCTAAAAAATCCAGGGATATACGATGAAAATAGTATGGATATAACTAGAACTATAGCGGTAAATTTGGATTCACAAGAAGAAAAAAAGGGTTTAAATTACAAAAGTGAGGCTGTAGTAGGTGAAACTAATGCTACAAATGGAGAGTATTTTGAGAATTATAGGTATGTGTTATTGATACTATTATTTTTCATATTAATTTTAGAGTGGGGGGTATATAGATATGATCGCTAATGCTTTAATGATATTAGGAGCATTGATAGTTATTTTTATGATTATAGTAGATGCTAGCAAGAAAAATATACCCATGTTACATTCGATTTCGAGAGCAGTATTGATAGTGTTAGTACTATTAGCTGGGCTTAATATAAAATGGATGTCAAAGTCTGAAAAAGTACCGGTGTATTTTGCTGTAGATCAATCATATAGCCAAAAATATAATAGAGTTAGTATTGAAGAAGCTTTAGAAAATATGATTGAAAAATTACCACAAGATCAGCCGTATAAGATTGTGTCATTTGGTTCAGATTCAATTGTAGCGATGAATAAAACAGGAGACTTTGAAGGCATAGATTTGAGTCAAATAAATGTAAATGAATCGTCGACGAATTATGAGAACGTAATTAATATGATTAGTAGCGAACTTGAAGATGAGTTAGGTGCTAATATAGTGATATTGAGTGATGGAGTAGAAAATGAAGGAGATGTCCTTAGAACTATTCAGAAATTAAAAATAAAAAAAGCTAATGTCTATTGGTTGCCATACGAAATAGCAATAAAAAAAGATGTTCAAATTTCTGATATAGTAGGGCCAAATAGAATTTTTGAGAATCAAGATTATAAGTTGTCAGTTTTAGTAGAGAGCAATTACGATACGGAAGGATTCTTGAAAATATATGTTAATGATGAGCTAATTGAAGAGCAATTGGTAAAAATACCAGAAGGAAATAGTGTTTTAACTCGAGAATTTGATTCAAATAAAATTGGTCAAAATGTGATAGAGGCAGTAATAGAAGTAGATGATGATGAGCAAGTAATAAACAATAAGTACAGAAAAATTATTCAAATAGATGGGAAAGCTCAAGTTTTATTGATTAAAGATAATGAAAATGACCTAAAACAATTTGAAAAACTATTGAATGAAAATGAAATTGGTGTTGATATAAAAACACCAGAAAAGTTGTCGCTAGAATTAAATTCACTGCTAAATTACAATGCGGTGATATTCGAAGATGTTTCTCTTGAGAATTTGAATAAAAAATTCTTAGATAATTTAGAAACTTATTTAAGAGACTATGGTGGAGGATTGTTAGTATCAGGTGGCAAAAATAGCTATGCGCTTGGTGGATATTATAAGACAAAATTAGAGGAACTACTACCAGTAAGTATGGAGAAAAAGCAAAAGAATATATTAGAAAAAATGGGATTGGTTATAGTTATTGATCAATCAGGTTCTATGATGGGAGATTCTCTTGGTAAATCAAAAATTGAGGTAGCAAAAGAAGCTTCTGCAAAAGCTATAAATAGTATGATGCCAGGCGATCAAATTGGAATACTTTCATTTTCGGATAGTAGAAAGTGGGTAGTACCTGTAGGAGATATTCAAGATGCAAAAGAGATAAAGCGTAAAATAAGGACTATAGATGCAGAGGGTGGAACTAGTATAATTCCAGCTTTAAAATCGGCATATGAAAGTTTGAAAGATTCAAATGTTCAGCATAAGCACATAATATTGGTTACTGATGGACAAGCAGAACAGGATGGATACAGAGAAGTACTGAAGAATTTAAAGGATGAAAAAATTACATTGACTACACTTGGAATTGGTCAAGGAGCTGACAATAGGTTGCTTAATTTTTTAGCAAGAAATGCAGGTGGACGTTTTTACAAGGTAGATAATTATTTGAATTTGCCAGAGATATTTACAAAAGAAACAGCGATGATGGCAGATAGATATTTAAATAATAGAGTTTTTTATCCTAATATAGTTTCTGCAAATGAAATTGTAAGCGGATTAATAGAAGAACCACTTTTACTAAATGGTTATGTATCCACTACTATAAAACCTAGAGCTAGTTTGATAATGGAGAGTGATGAAGAAGAGCCTGTGCTAGCATATTGGAATTATGGTATTGGAAATGTTTATGCATGGACTTCTGATTTTGACGGCATGTGGAATGAGCAGTATTTGAAAGCTGAGAATGGACGAATTTTTTATCTTAAACTTATAAATGAGGTATTAAAGAAAAATCAACAAAAGTTAGAATTTGATGAAAAATCTATGGGATTAAATCATAAAATTATAGTATATAGACAATCTGATGAAGAAGATTACGAATTTAAATTGATTGACCAAAGTGGTCAAGAATATCCAATTATGACTAAAAAAAGTGTTGATGGTTGGGAAATAGAGTTTAAAAAAGGTGATGGATATATTTACAGTTTAATAGCTAGAGATAAGGAAAACAAAACTATAGACTATAATTTTGTAACTCAATATTCTAAAGAATACGACTGGACAATTAGAAATGAAGATAATTTTAGATTTTATCTATCGCAAATTGGTGGAGAAGAATTAAAAAGTTCGGATGAGTTTGAAAGCAAAGAACAATTTAGGAAAACAGAGTACAAGGAACTTTGGCGGTATTTTTTAGTTATATTCTTGATATTATTGCTAGTAGATGTTTATATACGAAAAACTGACAAACGCAAAATTTATGAAAGACAAAATAAAGAAGAGATAGCTGATTTAGAGTTGAAAAATCAAGATGTAAATAGTGAAACTGACTTGGATATAGATAAATTGATTAGAAATAAAAATAAAAAAGTATAATAGACTCTTTTATTTTTTGATGATATTTGATATAATGCTAAGCAGTAGAGAAAAGCTGTGAGTAGAAGTAGTAGGAAATGGGAGTATTTTAGAGAGCTATTGGTTGGTGAAAAGTAGCATGCTTAGTTTCTGAACTCGTCTATGAGCTGTGCAGATGAAATTATTAGTTTGTGCCGGTGATTCCGTTATAGTCATTAAGTGGATGCTTAAATTTTAAGTGTCAATTAGAGTGGTACCGCGAGCCCATCGTCTCTAAAGATGATAGGGCTCTTTTTTATATAATTAAAAATTTACTTATTAACTTAAAATAGAGTTTTAAGCAATGAGATATATTAAATCTAAGGAGGGTTTTTTATGGAGACATATTTTCCACAAAAAATAGAAAAAAAATGGCAAGACCGTTGGGATGAGAATAAAACATTTAGAGCAACAGATGATTTTGATAAGGAGAAATTCTATGCACTTATTGAATTTCCATATCCATCGGGAAAAGGACTTCACGTAGGTCATCCACGTCCGTATACAGCACTTGATATTGTTGCTAGAAAGAGACGTATGGAAGGATATAATGTACTTTATCCAATGGGATGGGACGCATTTGGTTTACCTACGGAAAACTATGCAATCAAAAATAAAATACATCCTAGAATAGTTACAGAAAACAATGTAGCTAGATTTAAGCAACAATTGAAATCATTAGGATTTTCATTTGATTGGGATAGAGAAGTGAATACAACAGATCCTAATTACTATAAGTGGACACAGTGGATATTCATGAAATTATTTGAAAAAGGATTGGCATACAAGAATGAAATGCCTATCAACTGGTGTACGGATTGTAAAGTAGGATTGGCAAACGAAGAAGTTGTAAATGGTGTTTGTGAGAGATGTGGTGGAGAAGTAGTTCAGAAGGTAAAGAGCCAATGGATGCTTAAAATTACAGAATATGCAGAAAGACTTATAAAAGATTTAGATTTAGTAGATTATATAGATAGGGTAAAAATTCAGCAAAAAAATTGGATAGGAAAATCTACTGGTATGGAAGTTCAATTTAAGCTAAATGAGGTAGATGAGACATTGGTTGTATATACTACTCGTCCAGATACATTATTTGGAGCTACTTACATGGTTATATCGCCAGAACATCCAATACTTGAAAAATATGTTGATCAAATAAAAAATATGGATGCAATAAAAGAATATCAGGATTTTGCAGCTAGAAAATCTGATTTTGAAAGAACCGAGTTAGTTAAAGAAAAAACTGGTGTTGCTATTGAAGGAATTACTGCAACAAATCCAGTAAACGGAAAAGCAATACCGGTTTGGATTTCTGATTATGTACTTATGAGTTATGGTACAGGAGCTATAATGGCAGTACCAGGACATGATACTAGAGACTGGGAATTTGCTAAAAAGTTTGATTTAGATATAGTTGAAGTTGTAGAAGGCGGAAATGTAGAAGAGGAAGCATTTACTGATATTGCTACAGGAACTATGATTAACTCAGACATATTGAATGGATTGAGTGTAGATGAAGCGAAAGTAAAAATTGCAGAATTTTTATCGGAAAAAGGAATTGGTGAGAAAAAGACAAATTATAAATTAAGAGACTGGGTATTCTCTAGACAGAGATACTGGGGAGAGCCAATTCCACTAGTTTATTGTGAGTGCTGTGGATGGCAGCCAATTCCAGAATCGGAATTGCCACTTGAGCTTCCAGAAGTAGATAGCTATGAGCCTACTGAAAACGGAGAATCTCCACTTGCTAAGATGGAGGAATGGATTCAAACTACGTGTCCTAAATGTGGTAAAGCAGCTAGAAGAGAAACTGATACTATGCCTCAGTGGGCAGGATCATCTTGGTATTTCTTAAGATATATTGATCCAGATAACAATGAAGCACTTGCGTCAGAAGAAAAGCTTAAATATTGGTTACCAATTGACTGGTACAATGGTGGAATGGAACATACAACTCTTCACTTGCTTTATTCTAGATTCTGGCATAAATTCTTATTTGACTATGGTGTGGTACCTATTCCAGAACCATATCAAAAGAGAACATCTCATGGTATGATTTTGGGTGAAAATAATGAAAAAATGTCTAAATCTAGAGGAAATGTTGTAAATCCAGATGAGATAGTAGAAGAATTTGGAGCAGATACTCTTAGATCTTACGAAATGTTTATAGGTGACTTTGAGAAGGCGGTTCCATGGTCTATGAATGGAGTTCGAGGTTGTCGTAAATTCTTAGATAGAGTTTGGAGATTGCAGGAAATAGTTGAAGATGGTGATGTTTATTCAGAGGCTCTAGAAACCAGAATGCACCAAACTATAAAGAAAGTATCATCTGATTATGAGAAACTTAAATTCAACACAGCAATTGCAGCGATGATGGCGCTTGTTAACGATATGAATGCACATGGCAAAATTAATAAAGCAGAGTATAAGACGCTTATAACATTGCTTAATCCAGTTGCACCTCATATGACAGAAGAGATATGGGAAGTACTTGGGTTTGAAGGAATGCTAAATCAAGCAAAATGGCCAACATACGAAGAAGAGAAAACAGTAGAGAACATCATTGAAATGGCAATTCAGATCAATGGTAAAGTGAGAGGTAGAGTTAACATAAACAAGGATGCTGACCACGATACTGTATTGGCTACAGTTAAAGCTGATGAAAAGATAAAAGAGCATCTGGAAGGAAAGCAGATAGTTAAAGAAATTTATGTTCCAGGTAAGATATGTAATATAGTAGTTAAATAATAGTAGTTAAGTAGTAATCAAACAATGAAAAAATAGAGAGCATATTATACAACATTTGTTGCATAGTGTGCTCTTTATTTTTGGTTTTTCAAAGCAAATTATTATATAATTCTGGTCTGCGATATTTCAAAAAATCAGTTTTTGAGTTCAAGGTTTGATACTCTATTGTAAAAGATTGAGTGGTCGACTTACATGATTCAAATAGAATCTTTCCGCTTGGAGATGTTATCAACTGACCACCATAAAAATTATTACATAGAAAAAAACATTGATTGTCATAAGAGCGAGTTGGGATGTATTTTTTCCATAAATCAATTCTTTTAGATGCGCTTAACGGAGTATTGAAGGGCGCTATAATTATATTTGCACCTTTTAACCTCTGTATGGTAGTCAGCTCTGGTATATGAGTTTCTATGCAAAGCTGAATTCCAAGAGTAAATGATTTGTATTCAAACGTGAATAATTGATCACCGACTGAAAATGTAGATAATTCATTTTTACCTAAATGAGTCTTTTTGTATACTATCCTAGACTTATTTGGTATAGAGACTATTTGTGCGATGAAAAGTTTGTCGTTTTCAGGGAGAATCGAACCGTAAGATATAGCTATATTATATGTATTTGAAAGATAATCAATTCTATCAAAGATATCATTTAGAATATTTTCGTTTATATATTTTGATTTAGAATCTGAGATCAAATAGAGTTCTGGAAAACAAATTAAATCTAGCGCTTTATTTTGTAATATAATTTTTTCTAGTTCATCATATTGTAAGTATGGATTTTCACGAGAAATTAAAGATTCTGCAAATCCTATATTTAGTTGTTTTTTCATAGAAGCCCCTCCGTTATAAGCTTAGAACATTAATAATTTAAGTATATCATAAATGTACTAATACTAGCATGGTGTAGCTATTTTGTGAATAATTTGATACAATTATAAAAAATACTAATGCGAAAGATGCAAAGGAGTTTTGAAAATGAGAGAGAGAACACCAATGCGTTTGCAAACTAAATTATTGTTTGGAATGATCTTTTTGGTCATATTATCGATAGGGCTTAGCAGTTATTTTATAAGTGAATTTGAAGTAGATAGACTGGAGATGAAGATAGAAGCAAATTTAAGAAATGTAGGACACATAATAGCAGAAAATCAAGATATTCAATGGAATTTAAATTATAAAAAAACTGAAGAGGTACAGGTAATAGTTGAAAGGTATTTAGATATACTAGAAGATATTGAAATTATTACGATTGCTGATATGGATGGATTGAGATATGGACATCCAAGTAGAGACAGACTGGGTAAATATTTCGTTGGAGGAGATGAAAAGCAAGTTCTTGAAACCGGCAGTATATATTCTTCTATCGCGACAGGTACTTTAGGACGTTCTATTAGAGTATTTATTCCAATATATTTTCAAAATAATCAAGTTGGATTTGTAATGACAGCTCAAAAATATGATAGAGTTGAAGAATCTATTTTGAATATTAGAAGGAGTGTTTTAGTGTATTCCTTTTTTGGAATACTGATAGGTGGAGTTGGTGCTATACTAATATCCACTAGTATAAAAAAGAGTTTGCTAAATTTGGAACCGTATCAAATAGCAAAACTTTATAGAGAAAAAGATGTGATTTTGAAATCAACTAGAGAAGGAATATTAGCGATTGATGCAAAATGCAGTATTAACCTGATGAATGATTCAGCTAAAAAAATATTGAACTGTGAAGGTAAAGATTTTATAGGAGTAGATATAGAGAGCGTATTTCCAACGACAAAGCTTCCTAGAATACTTGAAACTGGAATAGCTGAATATGATCGGGAGCAGCTTATAAATGGAGCGCAAATCCTTACAAATAGAATACCAATTTATGAAAATGGTAGATTGGTGGGAGCTCTAGCTACTTTCAAAGACTTAAGTGATGTAGTAACATTAGCTGAAGAGATGACTGGGATAAAGCAAGTGGTTAGAGCACTTAGAGCAACTACTCATGAATTCAAGAATAAGCTACATCTAATAAACGGATTGTTAGAACTTGACGAGATAGATGAAGCTAAGAAATATGTAATGGGGCTTGGATATAGATATACTAAAATACAGGATATAGTTTCAGGGAAAATAAAAAATGCGACTATAAATGCTTTGATAATAGGCAAGATTAATAGGGCAAGTGAAGACAAAATAGATATAGAGGTTACAAGTGACAGCTTGTTGCTTTGCGAGGGTTATAAGATTAACTCTGGAGCAATGGTAATAATTATAGGAAACTTGATAGAAAATGCAATAGAAGCTATACAAAAGACAAATAGAGATGATGGCAAAATTATATTTTATATAAATGATACATCAGAAAACCTTGTAATAGAAGTTTCGGATAATGGCATAGGTATAGAACAAAAGTATATAGAAACAATATTTAATAGGGGATTTACAACTAAAAGAGGAAGTAATGGAATTGGTCTTGACCTTGTAAAATCTAATGTGGAAAGATTGAAGGGAGAGATAGAGGTTATGAGTGAGAAAGATAAGGGTACTACATTTACAATTGTAATCCCTATTGAAGACAATAATTGATGGGAGATGGATTTAGTGATAAAGGTATTAATAGTAGAAGACGATCCAATGTTGGCTTTTATTCATAAAAAATTTATTGAGAATATAGAGTTTTTTTCAGTTGTAAATGTTATACACAACGGGAAAGAGGCCTATAATTATATAAAAGATGAGGAGATAGATTTGCTTATCTTAGATGTGTATTTGCCAGGGCTGAATGGTTTTGAAATACTGAAAAAAATTAGAAGTAAGGGCATATTGACTGATGTAATACTCGTTACAGCTGCAAATTCAGCAGAAGACTTGAAAAAGGCTCGTAGTTATGGTGCTTTTGATTATATGGTAAAGCCATTTGAATACGATAGGCTTAAACTAGCACTTCAAAAATATTTAAGTATAAAAAAGGAATTTATAAATAAAAGTTTAATGAGTCAAGATGATTTAGATGCTTTTTTCAATGCAGAGAAAAATGAGAATATAGAATTACCAAAAGGATTGCACAAAAAAACGCTTCAGAGGGTTATAAAAATATTGAAAGCGACGGATAAAAAAAGTATCGATGTTAGCTTTGTGGCTGAGGAAATCGATATCTCTAAAGTTACTGCTAGAAGGTATTTAGATTATCTAGGAAAGATTGGAGAAATCGAGATAGAGATGTCTCATGGATCTAGAGGACGTCCGGCTTATATATATAAGATAAAATATTAACAAAAAATTATTTAGTTTGAAAAAATATAGAATACTTAGAAAAACCGACAATTGTCGGTTTTTTTTATATAATCTTCACATAAGGAAAAGGTTTTCATATAACCTAATTCAAATTAGAGGAGATGGAAAAATGAATTACAACGAAATGGCAATTAAAATGCATGAAGAAAATAAGGGAAAAGTAAGTATAACTTGCAAAGTTAAATTAGAGGATAAAGATGATTTAAGTACTGCATACACACCAGGTGTAGCAGAGCCATGTAGAAGAATTGCTGAAAATAAAGATGATGTATATAAGTATACTGCAAAAGGTAATTTAGTAGCAGTAGTATCTGATGGAACGGCTGTATTAGGTCTTGGAGATATAGGCCCAGAAGCAGCTATGCCAGTTATGGAAGGTAAAGCTGTTTTATTCAAAGCATTTGGTGATGTAGATGCATTCCCAGTATGTATTGATACTAAAAATGTAGACGAAATAGTAGATTTGGTTTGTAAATTGGCACCAACATTTGGCGGAATAAATCTTGAAGATATTTCAGCTCCTAGATGTATAGAGATTGAAGAAAAACTGAAAGAAAAGCTTGATATTCCAGTATTTCATGATGACCAGCATGGAACAGCAATTGTAACGGTAGCTGGACTTATAAATTCTCTAAAATTAGTAAATAAGAAATGGGAAGATGTAAAAATCGTATTAAGTGGTTCGGGTGCAGCTGGTTCGTCTATCACTAAAATGCTTTTTGCAATGGGAGCTAAGCACATAAAAGTTTGTGATAGAAGAGGAATTTTAGTTCCAGGAGCAGAGCATAATGACTGGCTGAAAGAATCATTAGCAAAGATGACAAATGAAGAAGGAGTTACAGGAAGTTTAGCAGATGCTATGAAAGGTACGGATATTTTCATTGGGGTATCAGCGCCAGGTGTAGTTACAGAAGATATGGTAGCTAGTATGAATGAAAATGCGATTGTATTTGCTATGGCAAACCCAACTCCAGAAATAATGCCAGATTTGGCTATAAAAGCAGGAGCTGCTGTAGTTGGAACTGGAAGATCAGATTTTGCAAATCAAGTAAACAATGTACTTGCATTTCCAGGGATATTTAGAGGAGCATTGGATGTAAGAGCTAGCGATATAAATGAAGAAATGAAAGTAGCCGCGGCGAAGGCTATAGCAGAAGTAATTTCTGAAGATGAAATAACTAGTGAGTATGTTATTCCGAGTTCTTTTAACAAAAGCGTAGGAGAAAATGTAGCAAAAGCAGTTTCGAAGGCGGCAATAGATTCAGGCGCAGCTAGAATTTAAATTACTCTAGGTAGATTGAAAGGGGAGCTTTTTTATGGCGGGTAGTACAGCAAAGGTTCAAGTAGAAAGATTGGATGAAAAGCAAGGTTATAAAATAATGGGGATGTCTCTTCCAATGTTTAGTATTTTGACAGCAATAGTATTTTATGCATCTTATTTAGGCAAATTACCATCAGGGCTTGTAGGAGCACTTCCATTTATGATGGTTTTAGGAGCAATATTGAATGAAATAGGAAACAAAACACCAATAGTAAAAAGTTATTTTGGTGGTGGAGCAATTGTAGTTATATTTGGAACAGCAGCACTTGCAACATATGGATTGATTCCAGAGGCAACTACAGAAGTTATGGTAAGTTTTACTAAATCAGGTAGTGGATTTTTAAGTTTCTATATAGCAGCACTTATTACAGGAAGTATACTAGGAATGGATAGAGAGCTATTGATAAAAGCTTCTGTTAGATATTTACCAGTTATACTAGGAGGAGTAATTGTTTCTATAGCACTTACAGGAGTTGTTGGAGCTATTATGGGCTATGGTGCGAAGCAAGCTATACTTTATATTACTATACCTATTATGGGTGGTGGAATGGGAGCTGGAGCAGTTCCACTTTCACAGATATTTGGAAATGCATTGTCAACTGATCCAAAGGAAATAATGTCAGTCATGGTACCAGCATTAGCACTTGGAAATGCGATGGCAATAGTGGTTGGAGGACTATTAAATAAAATAGGACAAAAATACACAGGTCTTACAGGAAATGGGAAGTTAATGGTTAATCAAGAAGTCTCTAAAGCCGAAGACAAGACTGAGTTGAAATTAGAATTACCACTTTTGGGTATAGGATTATTGCTTTCAACAGTATTTTTTGTATGGGGAAAGGTTTTAGCAAATTATATACCGCTTCACTCATATGCATTGATGATTATTTCAGTAGCCGTAGTTAAAGCTCTTGGAATATTGCCAAGAAAGTACGAAATGGGAGCATTTCAATGGTTTAGATTTGTAATGTCGAATTTAACACCAGCATTATTAGTTGGTATAGGTATTGCGTATACAGATTTGAATCAAGTTATAGCAGCAATTAATCCTACTTATATTGTTCTAGTATTTACAGTAGTAGTTGGATCAGTTATAGGATCAGGGCTAGTTGGAAAGCTATTAGGATTCTATCCAATAGAAGCAGCGATAACAGGTGGATTGTGTATGGCTAATATGGGAGGTACGGGAGATGTAGCAGTACTTTCAGCATCAAAGAGAATGGAACTAATGCCATTTGCACAAATTTCATCTAGAATAGGTGGGGCATTTATGCTCATACTTGCAACGAGCTTGTTAAAGATTTTCTTATAACATAAAACCTCTTTTTATTAACACTTATGGTACAGACACATGATTTTAGTTAAATCATGTGTCTGTACTTATTTTATTTGAAAATAAAATAGCAGAATGCTAAAATTAAATAAATATCAAAAAATGTTAAAACAAGGGGGTTAAATATGTTTAAAATAAAAAAAATTGATGAGATAAGTAGTATAGAACTCTATAAAATCTTAAAGGCAAGAAATGAGGTATTCGTAGTAGAACAAGACTGTGTTTATCAAGACTGTGATGACAAGGATTTAAAGAGCTATCATTTATTTTTGGAGGAAGAAGAAAAAGTTATAGCATATTTGAGGATATTACCTAGAGGTTTATCATATGATGAAATTTCTATAGGCAGAGTTTTGGTAATAAAAGAGAGTAGGGGCAGGGGTTTGGCTCAGAAAATGATAGTAGAAGCTATTAAATTTATAGAGAACGAATTAAATGAAACTAAAATAAAAATATCTGCTCAAGCATATTTGGAGAAATTTTACAAACAACATGGATTTATAACAGTTTCAGACGTTTATTTGGAAGATGGCATTCCTCACATAGAAATGATAAGAGGGGAGTAAGTGTTGTAATTTACTTAAAAATAAAAGAAACTTATATTTGACAAGCCTATATTTTAGTGTTATACTCAAGTAGTACTTAAATTAAAAAGAAATAAACTTAACAAGAATGTTTTCTGATTGGAACTCATGTTTGAAGTATTGTCCTAATTAAGAACGGTGTTTGTTATCTATTTTGAAGAATTTAAGGAAAATTTATATTAGGAGGTACTTTATTATGAAAGGTACAGTTAAATGGTTTAACGCAGAAAAAGGATTTGGATTTATTACAGGAGAAGACGGAAACGACGTATTCGCTCACTTCTCACAAATTAACGTAGAAGGTTTCAAAACTTTAGAAGAAGGTCAAAACGTTGAGTTCGAAGTTGTTCAAGGACCAAAAGGACCACAAGCAGAAAATATCGAAGTAGTTAGATAATTAAGTTTGATATTATGCCCTGTATCGTAAGATACAGGGCTTTGTTTTTTTATTAGAAGTTCGGATTGTCAAAATTAGGTATGAATGAATCGGAAGATGATCCTTTATCTTGAATAAATACATTTTCTAGACCTAAAGAGGAACAATAGTCTATCATTTTTTCGTATCTGTTTTGAGACAATGGTTTATTCAATTTTGGATGATTTAGCGCCTTGTAATAAGGAGTGTATTGATTCATTAAGCTTAAATAAAAATTTGAACCATATGATTCGAATAAATAATTTATTATGTTTTTTGTATCTAGGCCATGTCCAGGTAACATCAAATGTCTTATTATAAGACCTTTTTTCATCAGTTTTGAATCTAAATCAAAAATAGGGTTTCCGACATAATCATACATAGTTTTGATGGCAGCACTAGCTACATTAAAGTAGTCTGGGGCATTTGAGTATTCTCTTGCATATTTGTCATCGAAATATTTGAAATCAGCAAGAAATATATCTACAAATGGAGCTATCGTTTGTATTGTTTTTGTTGATTCATAACTATTTGTATTATAAACAATTGGAATACTAAGTCCTAACTTTTTTGCCAAAATGATAGCTTTACAAATTTGAGGAACATATTGAGTTGGAGTTACTAAATTTATATTATGTGCACCATTTTTCTGTAATTTTAGCATTAGATTTGATAATTGATCGATAGAGACTAATCTACCTTTAGAATTTTGACTTATTTCGTAGTTCTGACAAAAAATGCATGATAAATTACAATTTGAGAAAAATAGGCAACCTGAACCATTAGAACCAGAAATACAAGGTTCTTCCCACATATGAAGATATGCTTTAGATAGTTTTATTTCATTTGTAGAGTTACAATAACCCGTATGGGAGAAACGATCTACATGGCAATTTCTAGGACATAGATCGCAATCTGATAGTATATTAAGCATCATATACCTCCTAATATTTGTATTAACTGTATAGAGTATACTACAATGATTTAAAGATTGTAAAGAAACTTGAAAGAAAAGTATAAAAGGAATAAAATGATATAGTAGTAAATAATAATTGAGGTGAAGATGTGGAATATTTAGAACTAATAATTACAATAGAGCTGAAAAAAGATATTGATTTTGATGAGGCTGGATTTGTGATAGGTAAAAACATAAACAAGTCTATGCTATTTGATGAAGAACTAAAAGAGTTACATCCTAAAAACCAATACAAAAATTATGTATTTGATACCTTTTATCCATTTGAACGCGATAAAAAATATAAATCTGGCAAACTATATATTTTCAAAATAAGAAGTATAGACGTTGAAATGATGAAAAAAATGCGAAAATGTTTGAGGGTATTAAGGAGTTTTGATTTTAAGATATTAGCAATAGATGCGAAACTTGTAAAACAGAGAAAAATCAAAACTCTTCATACATTAAGTCCTGTGATACTTACAATTGATGATCAACCATGGCTTCAAAATCAAGATATAAAAATTTTCAATGAAAGAATGATTGCAAATTTAGAAAAGAAGTACAAATCATATTTTAATGAGGATTTGAAAGCAGAAGTAAATTTAGTAAAATCAATCGAGTTTAAAAATAGAAAACCAGTAGGACTAAAGTATAAGAATATAAAATTGCTTGGAAATAAGGTGAGCATAGAGGTAAAAGAGGACGAAATATCTCAAAAACTTGCATTTATTGCATTGGCTACTGGTATAGGGGAAAAAAATTCAGCATTAGGGGCAGGATTTTGTAAAGCGGAGTTTATAAAATAGAGAATAGAGTTTTTAGATTTTAATTAAAAAGAGGGCTCAAAATTGAAGTTTCAGTTAATGTGAAATTTCAATTTGAGTCCCTTTTTTAATCTTACTATATTAGTTTAGTCATGATTTGATTGCTGCGTTTTACAAATTCGGCCATGGCATCACTTGAAAGTGGTTTATGACTAATCATAGCTAAATCATAAATCTGTTTTGCAATTAATCTACTAGTATCATCTTCATCATTTTCTAATGTGTATTTTACAAGAGGATGTTTTTGATTCAATACTAGCGTTTCTTCACTAGGGAAAGAACCATTCATATCCATACCAGGCATAGAATACATTTTCATCATATCCTGCATGCGGCGGTTTGACTCTGATAATAATATCATACCCGAGATGTCTTCATTTTTTAAACTTTTTAGCTCAATGTTCAAATTTTCTAATTTGAGAGCATTTCTAAAGAAATTTTGTAGTTTTTCAGAAGAGTTTTTTGTTTTTTCTTCATCAGAATCTTTTTCAGTTAGTAAATCTGACAAGTCAGAGTCTACTCGCTTAAATTTCAAATCAGAATTTTGAGATTCTATGTGAGATATAAAAGCAGAGTCAATTGGATGAGTCAATAGAACTGGGCTTATATCATTAGATTCTAAAAGATTGATATATTGTGATTGCTGAAGTTCATCTGTAGTATAGTAAACTTCATTGTCTAATTTATTTTCATGAAGTTCCTTATATTCTGGTATGGTTAAGTATTTGCCATTAGTAGTCTTGTATAGTATAAAGTCTTTTACAGCTTCTGCAAATTTTTCGTTTTTGAGAGTTCCAAATTTTACAAATGGATTCAAGTCATCCCAATAATTTTCATAGCTTTCTCGCTGTGTGTTATATAGAGCTTTTAATTTGTCAGCAACTTTTTTGGTGATGTAATCAGAAGTTTTCTTAACAAATCCATCGTTTTGTAGGAAACTTCTAGAGACGTTTAGTGGTAAATCAGGGCAATCTATAACACCTTTTAGAAGTAATAAGAATTCTGGAATTACTTCTTTTATATTGTCAGCAACAAAAACTTGGCTATTGTATAGCTTTACTTCGCCTTCTAGAGTGTCAAAATTATTATTTAATTTTGGAAAATATAATATACCTTTGAGATTGAAAGGATAGTCCATATTTAAGTGTATCCAAAACATTGGTTCTTTAAAATCTTTAAATGTTTTTCTATAAAATTCCTTATATTCATCTTCTGTACACTGGCTTGGATGTTTTGCATAAAGAGGAGTAGTATCGTTTAGTGAAACGGGCTCTGTAATTATTACATTTCCTTCTTCGTCTTTTTCAGGTTCTTTTCCTAATACTTCTACATAGATAGGATAAGGCATAAAAGAACAGTATTTTTCTATAGTAGATTTCACAGTCCATTCATTTAAGAAATCCTTACCTTCATCTCCAATAAATAAAGTTATCTCGGTTCCCCTATCTGTTTTCGAAGACTCATCTAGTTCAAATTCTGTACCACCGTCACAGAACCACTTAACTGCTTTAGATCCATCTTTGTGAGATAATGTTTCTATTTGAACGTGGTCAGCAACCATGAAAGCAGAATAGAAACCTAGACCAAAGTGACCTATTATTTGCTCGTTTTCGCCTTTATCTTTGTAAGTTTTAAAAAAATCTTCAGCACCTGAAAAGGCAATTTGATTTATATATTTCTTTATCTCCTCATCTGTCATACCGATACCGTTATCTATAAATTTTAATGTTTTATTTTCAGCATCGAGTACGACTTTTATTTCAAATTTATCATTATCGCCTAGATCTGTCTCGCCTAAACTGCTTAATCTTTTTACTTTGGTTATAGCGTCACAAGCGTTTGATATAAGTTCACGCATGAAAATGTCGTGGTCTGAATATAACCATTTCTTTATAATTGGGAATATATTTTCGCTATGGATGGATAAATTTCCTTTTTCTATTGTCATAAAAAAACCTCCTAATAGTAAATTTAAACAATAAATTAGATATATCTAATTTCTATCTAATTATTATGATAACTTTAGTAAATTATTTTGTCAATAAAAAATTAGCACTCTTTGAGCTAGGTGGCTAACAACAAAATTAAACTTGACATTATTGAAAAAGAGGAATAGAATTTAAATGAGCATATGCCTATAATGGTGATTTGAAAGGAGAATGAAAATGTCAAAAACAATGAGAATAGCATTTCCAACAACAGATAAAAATACGGTAGATGAGCATTTTGGACATTGCAGATATTTTGCAATTTATACAGTTGAAGATAAAGATATAGTGAATACAGAATTTGTTAATGCCCCAGAGCATGCCCCAGGTGTTATGCCTAGATTCTTAGGAGAACAAAAGGCAACTACAATAATAACTGGTGGAATGGGAGCTATGGCGATTAGACTTTTTAAAGAACAAGATATAGATGTTATTTTAGGAGCTAATGGAACTATTGAATCAAACTTAAGTGAATTTTTAAAAGGTGATTTGAGTTCTAAAGGAACTCCATGCGATCATAATCATGAAGACGGACATGATTGTCACTAATAGAGTTGATTGGAGGAATTGATATGAGAATAGGAATTAGTTCAGATTCAATGGGATTAGATGCAAAGGTGTCAGAGCGATTTGGTAGAACAGATTATTTTGTCATAGTAGAAGATGGTAAATTAGTAAAAACTATTGAGAATAAGGCAAAAAATGAAGCTAGTGGAGCCGGAAACATGGCGGTTAGACTTTTGTCTGAAGAAAATGTAGAGATAGCGCTAGTACCCGAATTAGGACCAAAAGCAATGACGGCATTGAAGGCATTCGATATAAAGGCGTATTCATATAATATACCTAGTACAGTTCAAGAAGCAGTTGATTCTTTTAAAGAAGGAAATTTGAAAGAACTTAAAGAAAATACTCATGAAGGGCATCATGGGCTTAGACGAGCTTAGATGAGAGGCAGAGTGATGAAAATAGCGGTATTGAGTGGAAAGGGTGGAACTGGAAAGACGACACTTTCGACAAATTTAGCTAGCGTATATGGTAGAGGTTTTTTGATAGATACAGATGTTGAAGAACCAAATGGTCATTTGTTTTTAAACGTAGAATCTATGCGAGAAAAAGCAGTATATAAGAGTCATCCGGTGGTGAATTTAGATAAATGTGATTTGTGTGGCGATTGTGGACGATTTTGTCATTACAATGCTATTTTACCAGCAAAAAAGGATGTTTTAGTATTTAACGAAATGTGTCATGATTGTGGTGGTTGTGAATTAGTTTGTCCGAAAGGTGCAATTTCCTATGAAAAAAGAATAATTGGGAAAATTCATTTAGGAGAAGTATCGAAGATGTTTAAATTTGCTTATGGCGATTTGAAGGTTGGAGAAGTTTCTGGGGTTACTATTATAGAAACGCTAAGAGATTATGTTGAAGATGAAAACATGGTGTGGATAGATTCTCCACCAGGAACATCTTGTTCTACAGTAGCAGCTATAGAAGATGTCGATTTTGCAATTATAGTATCAGAACCAACACCATTTGGAGTTAGTGATATGACTATGGTTGTAGAGATGCTTCGCGAGAAGGATATTGATTTCGGTGTGGTAGTAAATAAAGCTGGACTTGGCGATGACGAAATTTATAGATATTGTAAAACTGAGAGTATTAATATATTGCAAGAGATTCCTTTTAGGAAAGACTTTGCAGAAAAAAGTGCTCAGGGATTTTTGCTTTGCGAAATATCGGATGAGTACCGAAAAATGATGGATGAGCTACTAAAAAACATTATAGATAGGACTAGTGCTGAATTTAAAAGAGAGGACAGATAGGCGATGAAAACCAAAGAGATTGTAGTTATTTCTGGAAAGGGTGGAACTGGAAAAACAACACTTGTTGCATCGTTGGTTCCGTATTTGAATTCAGTGGTGCTAGCTGATTGCGATGTTGATGCACCTGATTTGAAGATACTTTTTTCGGGAGAAAATAAAACAAGTGAAGAGTTTATTGGACTCAAACGTGCGAGCATCGATAAAGATAAGTGTATAAAATGCGGAAAATGTAGAGAACACTGCAAATTTAAAGCATTTACAGAAGAAATAGATATAATTTATGACAAATGTGAAGGCTGTGGGGTTTGTGAGTATGTATGTCCAGTAAATGCAATTGAGTTAAAAGATTCTGTAGTAGGACATCTTTATACAAGAGATACTGAGTATGGATCGATGGCGCATGCTAGGCTTATACCTGGCGAAGAAACTTCTGGTAAGTTGGTTGCTAGAGTTAGAAAAGAAGCTAAGTTATTGGCTGAAAAAACCAATGCTGAGTATATAATAATTGATGGATCGCCTGGAATAGCTTGCAATGTAATTTCATCTATAACAGGGACGGATAAGGTTATAATAGTTATTGAACCAACACTGTCAGGACTTCATGATTTAGAAAAAGTGCATAGATTAATTAATAGATTTAATTTACCGATATATGTTGTTATTAATAAATCGGATTTATCAAATAGTGGACGAAAAGGTATAAACGATTATTGTTTAGAGCACAATCTAAATATAGCCTTAGAGATACCATTTGAAGAAAATATAGTAAAGTCAATAGTGAATAAACAAATTCCTTCTCTAGAAGAAGTAGATTTTTTTAGAAAAATAGGCTTTATTGAATTCGTGGATGAAGTTAGATAGTATCCTGGAATTTAAAAAACAAGCTGTCTCAAATGGATTAATTTATCTGTTTAAGACAGCTTATTTTTTATTTCTTCTTTTTCTTTTTATTGTTTTTTATATTTGGATCGGTTCCTTTTTTTAATTCTTTTATATTACTTATTCCGTCTTTGTCAAAATCAGCTAACGAATCACTAGTTCCACTTTTTCTACTATCGTATTTGCAAGGATTTGACTTTATAAGGATTTCATAACTGTTTATTAGACCATCAGCGTCAGGGTCAAGATATTGATCTGTAGAATCAAGTGGATTGAGATTATAGTATATCTCTATAGAATTGCTCATGCTATCACCATCAGCATCTCCGATGCCATCTGATGAATTTAAAGGATTAAATCCGTATTTTAATTCATCGCCATCTAAAATACCGTCAAAATCAGTATCTGCATATTTTGGATTTGTACCTAGAGACATCTCATTTATATTTGTAATGCCATCAGCATCAATATCATCTAAATTCATTGTAATTGCACCATTTAAAACTTCTAGCAATGGTAATTTTTGTATTTTCCATTGATTAATCTCTGTGTCGTAATAATGAGACGGAAAAGCGTTTACAGCATACGGAATCTTTTCATTTTCTAATGATTGTATCAAAAATTTTGAAAAAGATATTTGCTCGGAATATATTACGTTATCATTGTAATTATAATATCCAGGCATCCATGCACCTACCCAAGTTGGTTTATTATTTATTTTAGACCAATTTTTTGCTGCATTTATATCAGAAAGAATGGCCTCTTTTTCGATGTCAGTGCCAGTAGTCCATAGTTTGTCGCCATTTCTTTTCCCAGGACCAGCAGCCCAATTATGCCATTCTGCAAAATAGTAATTTCCTGCAGATGTTGGTACTATGAGATGCTCTAATTCATGAGGGCTGGAAACATGAGTGCTAGCGTAAATAATGTTTCTAGTTGGATTATACGTTCTTATGGAATTTGTGATTTCTTCATACAATGGATTTAGAATGGACCAATCCGATAACTTCGATTTGCCAGAAATTTCAATGAATAAATTAAATGCTAATTTGTTAGACTTATATCTATAGCGTTCAGAGACAGCAGACCACCAATTTACATAATCATCTAGCTGCGATTTAGAAAGAGTTCCATCTTTTGTTTCTTTTACTCCTCTAGCGATTATAGGATATATATCGTGTCTTAGGCATAGTTCTACAGTTTTGTCCATAAACGAAAAAAGGTCAGATTCAGTAGCTGCTGCAGTAGAACGGAGCCTTACATGGTTAAATCCTGCTTTTTTTATTGCAACTATTTGAGTTTCGGAAAAAGATTCTATACCGGATTTGAACTGAGTCCATGTAACATCAAATCCAGCGCCTAATTTAGAGGTGTATTCCCATGGATCTATGGGAAAGCTTTGAGTAGGAAGTGTATTTCGTCCCTTTACACCATATATTTTAGATTCGTTTTTGGATATCAACATTATCCACTGGTTATCTTTTTTGGGAGTAAAAATCAAAGTTCGGTAAAATGGTTCTAATTTGGCATTATTCCAATCCATTTCACTTGGTCTTTCACTTTTGACAATGTACTTATAGTAAGTATTTTCACTTGTCAGAGTCGAGACTTGTAGACTAGTAGTGTCTAGTAAATTTGAATTGTCTGATATAGTTACATTGCTTGGAACAGAAATATCAAAAATTGATATGGAGTCTGTTGCTAAAACATTTGAAATACTTAATGTACTGAATATAATTGTAGATATAAGCAACTTGGTTAATTTACACATTGCATCCTCTCCTAAATATATTGTTTATTTAATTGTAAAAGTAAGCGAAGATAAAAGCAAGTATTTAAAATGAACAAAAAAGAATAAATTTATGGGTAAAAAGACTTGCAGAATGTTGTATACAATAGTAGAATAGTGAAGGATAGTGTATAGAGTTATAAACTCGAAATGGGAAATATAAAGGAGGAACTATTCATGGGCTGTGAAAATTCAAAATCAATGCCGTGTGGCGAATTGGGCATTGTAGCACTACAGAGTGCTAGCAAACTAGGTGAGAGCATTAACGAACATTTAGAAGCTAAGAGAGGTAAATCTGATACGGATTCTTATTTGATTTCAACGAAAGAAACTCGTTTCTCAAACGGTGAAGGTAAGATTGTTCTATCAGAAACAGTTAGAGGTAAGGATATATATATATTGTGTGATGTTGGGAATTATAGTTGCACATATAATATGTTTGGTTTTGAAAACAGAATGGGACCTGATGAACATTTTCAGGATATAAAAAGAGTGGTATCAGCTATTGGAGGAAGAGCACGTCGAGTTACTGTCATAATGCCAATGATTTACGCAGGAAGACAACATAGACGTAAGGGGAGAGAGTCGTTAGATTGTTCTTTAGCTCTTCAAGAATTAGAACGTTTAGGCGTAGAGGACATTGTTACATTTGATGTTCATGACCCTAATGTTCAAAATGCTGTACCACTCATTTCTTTTGACAATATTTATCCTACTTACGAGATAGTGAAGACATATTTGAAAAAAGAAGGAAACAAAAATATCGATAAAGATAGAATGTTGGTGATAAGCCCTGATACAGGAGCTATGGATAGAGCAATATATTATTCAAGCGTATTGGGTGTAGATATCGGATTATTCTATAAGAGAAGAGACCATAGTACAATAGTAAATGGTAAAAACCCTATAGTTCAGCATGAATATCTTGGTAAAGATGTTGAAGGTATGAATATATTAATTGTCGATGATATGATTGCATCTGGCGAATCAGTTTTTGATATAGCTAAAGAATTAAAAGCAAGAAAAGCTGCTAAAATTACAGTTGCTACGACTTTTGCATTATTTACATCAGGAGTGGAGAAATTTGAGAGATATCACAAAGAAGGTCTTATAGATAAAGTTTATTCGACTAACTTAACTTATATTCCAGATTCAGTTAAAGAAGCTGAATGGTTTGAAGAAGTAGATGTTTCTAAATTCTTAGCTCATATAATTTACAATTTGAATCAAGAAAAATCAATAGCGCCTTTGTTAGATGCAACAGAGAGCATAAAAAAATTACTTGAGAAATAATATAAATATTAAGTACTAGTGATAGTTTTGCGCTTGACTTTTAAAATTCGAGATGATATATTTATTTTGATAGTGAAATAAATATTGCAAAAGAACATTTTTTGCAATAAATTCGTCATAAAAATGAGAATTTTAAATTCTCCATATGGAGACTATTGGTGTGAGTTTGTGATGAACTTACTTAAAAGGGAAACTGGTCAAAGTCCAGTACGGTCCCGCCACTGTAGGAGATAGAATTTTTCAAAACCACTGCACATAAGTGTGGGAAGGGAAAAATTTGTTATGCTCGAGTCAGGAGACCTGCCAATGGTAACAGCGCTGTTTATAACTCACGAGGATGAGAAGGTGTTCGAAAGCAGATTTACAATCTGTTGTTTATTTGTGCAAAAAAGAACGCAATTTCTATATAACCAGCCATATGGCTGGTTTTTCTTGTTTTTGAGACTAATTATTAGAGTCTAAATAATTGTAATTGGGTAGTGCAATAGTTTACACTACCATAATGAAAGAAAGGGGATAAATATGAAAATACATGAATACCAAGCAAAGCAAGTGCTAAAGCAGTATGATATTAATGTACCCAATGGATTTTTAATAACGAAATTAGAAGAAGTGGAGTCTATTGCGTGGAAAATAGAGACTGATGTAGCTGTAGTAAAAGCACAAATTCATGCAGGTGGTAGAGGTAAAGCAGGAGGAGTAAAGATTGCTAAAAGTATAGATGAAGTTATTGAATATACTAAAGAGATGCTCGGAAAGACACTGGTAACCCATCAGACTGGGATAGAAGGTAAATCAGTTCAGAAAGTTTGGATTGAAGAGGGGTGCGATATAGACAAGGAATATTATATAGGCTTAGTGCTTGATAGATCAAAATCTAAAATTGTTTTAATTGCATCAGAAGAAGGTGGAACTGAGATAGAAGAGGTCGCAAAAAATAATCCAGAAAAAATAATAAAACTAACAATAGATCCATTTACTGGATTAACAGAATTTCAAGCAAGATATGTTGCAAAAAGTGTAAATATTCCACCAGAATTGATTTCAAATGCAACTGAAATGATGAAAAATTTGTATAAATGTTTTGTAGAGAAGGATGCAAGTATTGCTGAAATCAATCCACTTGTTACGACAAAAGATAATAAAATTGTTGCACTAGATGCTAAAATTAATTTTGATGATAATGGTTTATTTAGACAGGATGATATACTTAAATTAAGAGATAAGAGTGAAGAAGACGAACGTGAACTAGAGGCATCTAAGCATGGTCTATCTTATATTGCATTAGATGGAAGTATTGGTTGCCTTGTAAATGGTGCAGGTCTCGCTATGGCAACTATGGATATTATAGAGCATTATGGAGCTAAACCGGCGAATTTCTTAGATGTAGGAGGTGGAGCTACGACCGAAAAAGTTAAAGAAGCTTTCAAAATTATATTGTCAGATTCTAATGTGCGAGGAATTTTTGTAAATATTTTTGGTGGAATAATGAAGTGTGATGTAATAGCGGAAGGAATAGTTCAGGCTGCAAAAGAATTAGAACTTAAAGTACCTCTTGTTATAAGATTGGAAGGAACGAATGTAGAGCGAGGTCGAGAAATACTTAGAGATTCAACTTTAGAGATAGAAACAGTGAAATCGATGGGTGAAGGAGCAAAACTTATAGCTGAAAAAGTAAGAGTTCATTAAGTAAAGTTTATAGGGAGGTAAAAGATGAGTATTTGGATTGATGAATCAACAAGAGTTTTGGTGCAGGGAATAACTGGGAAAACGGCTAAATTTCATACAAAGCAGATGCTAGAATATGGGACAAAAATAGTTGCAGGTGTAACTCCTGGTAAAGAAGGATTAGAAGTTGAAGGAGTCCCAGTATTTGATACAGTTAGAGAAGCTGTAAATAAAACTAGAGCAAACGTTTCAGTGATCTATGTTCCACCTAAGTTTGCCGCGGAAGCTATAATTGAAGCTGTTGAGGCAGAACTTGATTGGGTTATATGTATTACAGAGCACATACCAGTTCAAGATATGATTAGAGTGAAGCATTATATGCAAGGAAAGCGTACTAGGCTTCTAGGTCCCAATTGTCCTGGGATGATATCTCCTGAAAAATGCAAGATTGGTATAATGCCTGGTTATATTCACAAAAAAGGATCTGTGGGTATAGTTTCTCGTTCAGGTACACTTACGTATGAAGCAGTTCATCAGCTTAGTGATGAAAACATAGGACAATCTACAGCTGTTGGAATTGGAGGAGATCCTGTCAATGGAACTGATTTTATTGATGTATTACAAGCTTTTAATGAAGATGATGAAACAAAGGCTGTTGTAATGATTGGTGAAATAGGTGGAACTGCAGAAGAAGAAGCGGCTGAGTGGATAAAAGAAAATATGAATAAGCCAGTTATAGGTTTTATAAGTGGCTCATCTGCCCCAGAGGGCAAGAGAATGGGTCACGCAGGAGCGATAGTATCTGGTGGATTAGGTACAGCTGAGTCAAAAATAAAGAAAATGGAAGAGTGCGGAATAAAAGTAGCAGAAACTCCAGCTGTAATTGGAGAAACGTTAATAAAGAGAATCAATGAACTCAATATAAAACTTTAAAAATAATCTCCTCAAATAGATGATTTTGGTATATACTGATAGAATCTATCTGAGGGGGTTGTTTTTATGAAAACAATAGCTATTGTAGTTGATAAAAGTGATAAATTAGCTAATTTATTAAAATTAAATCTTGAGAAAGTATTAGGTGGATTTGTAGATATAAGATTGTACTATCTAAAAAAATTTGAAAAAAGTCAACACTTAAATGAAGATTTAATACTTTCAATGAGTAAAGAAAGATCTATAGAATTACATGATTTTGTTGAAAATAAGAATAAAATTTTAGTTGTAAATAGAACTATAACTGTAGAGGCATGGCTTGAATTGCAAAAATTGCCTAAAGATAAAAAATTCATAATAGTAAACGATCATTATAGTACAACAATTGAATTTACAGAACAGCTAAGTTCGATGTTTGGAAATTGTAATTTGGAACCATATAAACCATATGAAAGTTATGCAGATGATAGTTCGTTTATAACACCTGGAGAAGGGAGTTTAATACCAAAAAAATACGAAAATATAGTTGATGTAGGTCATAGAGTTATAGATAGTTCTACATTTATAGAAATAATAACAAAGCTTGGAATAGAAGAGAATATAGTTCACAGGAGATTGATTGCATATATAAAAGAAATAGTAGCTCTAGGAGATGGTATTCATGCTAAATTTAAGGAATTAGCTGAAAAAAATCAGATACTAAAGACATTATTGGATAATTCATCTAGTGGAGTAGCAATAATAGATTTTGAAGGGAATTTCAAATTGTATAATGACAAATTTAAGATATATATGGACATTGATGAAAATGAAATTAGTAAAGGATTCAACTATTGTATGACAAAATTTAAATTTGATCGCGATGTGGCACAGAAAATAATGAAAGAGACTGACTCGATAGGCGAGGTATATATCAGAAATAATCGATATTTTAATATCACTAAGACAGAATTGGCAGACAATGGATTTGAAAAAGGTTTTTTGATAGTAATCACAGAAATTACTTACATAAAGAAGATAGAACAAAAATTATCGGGTAAATTAATTCAAAAAGGGCAAGTTGCTAGGTATAGGTTTGAAGATATTATTACGAAGTCTGAAAATGTGAATAAAGTTATAGAACTATCTAAGAAACTTGCCAACAGCGAATATGAAATACTAATTTGTGGAGAGAGTGGTACGGGAAAAGAACTTTTTGCACAGTCAATACACAATTATTCAGATAGAGAAGGTCAACCATTTGTTGCAGTAAATTGTGCGGCAATACCAGAAAATTTGTTGGAAAGTGAGTTATTTGGATATGAAAAAGGTGCGTTTACAGGTGCACTAAAAGATGGTAAAAAAGGATTGTTTGAAATAGCACATAATGGAACCATATTTTTAGATGAAATCGGAGATATGCCATTAACGCTACAAGCTAAGTTATTAAGAGTACTTCAGGAGCATCAAATTTCACGAATCGGTTCATATGAGGTTATAAATGTAGATGTTAGAGTTGTAGCTGCAACTCACAGAGATTTGAAAGAATCAATAAAGAGTGGGAGTTTTAGAGAAGATCTATATTATAGGTTAAATGTGTTGCCTATAAATTTACCACCGCTAAGAGAAAGAAAAGAAGATATATTGTTATTACTTGATACGTTTTTAGATCAAAAGTATAAATTTGATTTAAAGATTGCTGATTTATTGGTTAATTATTCTTGGCCAGGAAATATTAGAGAACTGAGTAATGTTTCTAAATATATCGAATTGATGCGAGAAAATAAAGGTACTTTGTATTTGGAAGATTTACCAGAATATATAACTAAGACAAAGGAATCTGATATTGGGGTAAAACTCAGTAATATAGAACGTGATTTGTTACTTGTCTTTTGGGATAAATATAAAAAAAATGAACCCACTGGTAGGCAACATATGATAAAAATGATGAAAGAACAAAAATGGTCTATAAGTGAGATGAAATATCGACAATTAATAAAAAAATTATCAGAATTAGGTTATATTAATATTGGAAGAGGTAGTGCAGGAACACATATTAGCGAATTGGGAATAGAAATTACAGGGTGCCTATAGTTGTGTTTTGGGGTGCTAATAGTGTGAAAATAAGATATTGGGTATGAAAATAAAATATAAATATTTCGTAATTGTAAAGAAATAAGCTTGAATACATGCCAGTTGCTTTGGGGAAAAAGTAATTGGCATGTATTTTGCTTTATATTAGAACTGTAAAATAAATTATAAGGAGATTTTGCTATGAAAAAACCAGTTATAGGAATATCAGGAAGTATAGTTATTGATCAGGGAGGAATGCTTCCAGGATATCAAAAGACATATGTCAACAATGATTATATTAAAAGCGTTGAGAGAGCAGGAGGTGTACCGATGGTCCTTCCTATACTCAATGACAAGGATTTGATTGAAGTTTTTTTTGACAAAATAGACGCTTTGATAATGAGTGGTGGGCATGATGTAAATCCACTATTGTATGGTGAAGAACCGGATGTCAAATTAACTCAAATATTTCCAGAAAGAGATGAGTTTGACTTTGAATTGATAAAACAGGCAAAGAAAAAAGGAATTCCAATTATGGGAATTTGTAGAGGGATGCAAATTCTAAATACTTATCATGGAGGTTCCATATATCAAGACAATAGTTACTGTGAGTCTTCATATGTTAAGCATTGGCAAGGACATACATCGCATTTAGCAACGCATACTGCAATAATAGAGAAAGATAGTTTTTTTCACGAAATATTAGGAGATGAGGTACTAGTTAATTCATTCCATCATCAATCAGTTAAAAAAGTTGGGGATGGATTGAAAGTAACAGCTAGAGCCAAGGATGGAGTTGTCGAATTGATAGAGGGTACTTCAGAACAATTAGTTGTTGGATTTCAATGGCATCCAGAAATGATGTCAGAGAGAAATGAAACTATGCAGTCGGTTTTTGATAACTTTATTGCTGAAGCTACAAAGTAGATACTTATTTGGGGAAAGGTAAATATAGTAATTGTCAAGGAGGAGTAGTATGAAAAATAAGTTTGGATTTTGGTCTATAGTACTTTTAGGAATCAATGGAATAATAGGTTCAGGAATATTTTTGTTGCCAAATAAGGCATATTCTATAATGGGACCAAAATCAATATGGGTAATATTATTTGATGCATTATTGGTGGGAAGTTTGGCGCTTTGCTTCGCTGAAGCTGGAGGCTACTTCAAAAAGAATGGCGGACCGTATGTGTACGCAAGAGAAGCATTCGGTGAATTTGTAGGATTTGAAGTTGGATTTATGAAATGGGCAATATCGATTATTGCATGGGCAGCTATGGCAGCTGCATTTGCACAAGCACTAGGAAATATATGGGAACCAGCACAACAAAATTTGGTTAAAAACGTAATAATAACTATAGTTATAGTAGGACTTGGTGCACTTAATTATCTTGGCGTAAAAATTTCTAAATTACTAAATAACGTTATAACGATAGGTAAACTTTTACCGTTAATAATGTTCTGTGCCGTAGGTATATTTTTCATAAATGGAGGTAATTTTACTCCTAGCGCAGAGACCATAGCAAAAGCTTCAGAGCCTGGAGCATTTGCAGCAGCAGCAATACTTATATTCTATGCTTTTACAGGATTTGAATCAATAGCAGTAGCGGCTGAAGATATGGAAAGCCCCGAAAAAAATATACCACGAGCTATAGTATTGGTTATAGGTATAGTTTCAGTATTCTATTTAGTTATAATGGGAGTATCGATTGGAACATTAGGAGATCAATTAGCAACAAGTAATGCTCCTATAGCAGATGCAACTAAAATGTTTTTAGGCCCAATCGGATTTTCAATAGTATCAGCAGGTACAATAATATCTATAGGTGGAATAAATATAGCAGCATCATTTATAACTCCAAGATCTGGTGTAGCGCTTGCAGAAGATGGCTTAGTTCCAAGATTTATAGCTAAGGAATCTAAATACGGTACGCCGGGTTATGCGATATTGATAACAGTAGTATTAGCATTAGTACTGGCTTGGTCAGGTTCTTTTGCAACATTAGCTGCTATATCTGTAATTTCTAGATTCGCACAGTATTTGCCAACATGTATTGCTATAATTGTTTTGAGAAAAAGAAAAGATTTAGAAACTACATTTAAAGTTCCTTGTGGACCAGCGATAGCTATACTTGCAGTAGCTGTTTCACTGTGGATGCTATCTAAAGCATCTCTATACAAAATAGGATTTGGACTGGGCGGTTTGGCAGTTGGAGTACCAATATATATGTTGATGAAATTCATAGAAAAAAGAAAAACAGTTTAAATAGTAAAACAAAAAAGTTGCTATCTCAGATTATTTAAGATAGCAACTTTTTTTATTATTAGTCACGTTGTAACTTGCTTAAAAGATTTAAAATACGAAGATATAGCCAAACGAGACCTACCATAAGAGCAAAAGCACCATACCATTCCATGTATTTAGGAGCGCCATGCTCAGAGGCTCTGTATATGAAGTCGAAATCTATAATCAAACTAAAAGCCGCTACACCTGCAATGAAAAGACTTATAGCGATGCCTAGAGGTCCATTACCATAAATAGCAGGGAAATAAATTCCAAACATAGATAATACTATGTTTATAACAGAAAATAATACTACACCAAATATCAAACTAAGCATAATTGATTTGAATTTACTAGTAGCTCTTATTATTCCACTTCTATAAAGTGAAGCCATTACAAATGCTATCGCAAATGTTAATCCAACAGCTTGAAGTACAATTCCTGGATAAGACATTTCGATTATAGCAGAAATACCTCCAATGAAGAAACCTTCCGCTATAGCGTATAGAGGAGCAGTAAATTTAGCAAGCTTAGGAGCAAAAGAAGTTATAAGACCTATTAGAGAGCCAACGATTGCACCACCTATTGCGAATTTAATTATATCTGGTTGATAGCCTCCGCTTGCAAAAAATCTAGCCCAAGTATAGGCTGCAGAAATCATCATAATTGCGAGCAACATAAAAGTTTTGTTTATTGTACTTGCAACTGTCATAGATTCTATAAACGGTTCAGATAATACTTTTGAAAAGCCACGTGACATGGCTGGATTTGGTTTATTCATTTTTTATATCCTCCTTAAATTAAGTTCTAATTATCATTGTCAATTTTTTTGAACAAAACGTCATAACTTGGCATTTTGTCAAAGGGTTTCATTTGTTTTTGATTCCATGAATCATCTAAATTAAACCAACTAATTAATTTTGAAGAACTGTCTGGCAAAATAGGTTTCAATAAAATAGCAAAATTGGCTATCAAATGAAGGCAATTGTACAACACGTTCTCGCATTCGACTAAATTTGATTCCTTGGTAATCCATGGTTTGTGTTCGTCAAAATATTTATTACTCCAATGTATAAGTTTAAATATATCGTAGATACTGCTTCTGAAAGCACCTTGTTCTAATTTAGAACCAACAGAAGTATATAAAAGAGATAATTTACTTTCTATATTTTTATCAATAGAACCTTTAGGAAAGATTCCATTTAGATGTCTGTCAATAAATGCTAATGTTCTATGAACGAAGTTGCCATAAGTTCCGACTAAATCAGCATTATGTGTTGTTATGAAGTCAGATATAGTAAAATTCAAATCTTGAAGTTCTGGATTTTTTGCTAGAAAATAGTAACGTATAGAATCAGATGTATAAGTTTCTAACATTTCAGAAATCCAAATAGCTTTATCGTGGCTAGTTGAAATTTTGTATCCATTGAGTGTTACATGTTCGCTCGAAATTATATGGTCAGGAAGCTTTAAATTGCCTTTTGATAAAAGCAAGCTAGGAAATATAATTGCATGAAAAGGAACATTGTCTTTGCCATGAACATAGTAGTGGTAGCTTGAATTCCAAAGTGATTCGAATTCTAAACCTTCACGAATAGCAAGTTCATTTATAGTTGAAAGATACCCAATGAGAGCTTCAATCCAAACATATATTTTTTTGTGAGTAAATCCTTCAACAGGGACTGAGATGCCCCAATTTAAATCTCTCGTAGTTGCTCTATTTTTAAGACCTTCACGTATATAGCCGAGAGCTAGTTTTTTAGTATTAGGACGCCAATTAGTTTTTTCACTCAAGTATTTTTTTAAAACATCCTCAAATGGCTTTAATCTTATATAAAGATGTTTAGAAACTTTGAAAACTGGAGTAGAACCACATAAACTGCAGCTAGGCTCTAACAGAGTTTCTGGATCTATTGGTAAACCACAATAATCACAAGTTCCACCCGTAGTTTCATGTCCGCAACTTGAACAATATCCTAAAAGGTACCTGCCTGGCAAGTACTTTTCGCAATGTTTGCAATAAGCGTGGTATGAATTTTTTTCAAAAAGAGATCCAGATTCAAAAAGAGATAAATAAAAATCTTTTACAAAATCTTTATGAAAATCATCTGATGTTTTCGCATATAAGTCATAAGAAAAATTCAATCTAGCAAAATCTCTTAAGAACTCAGAATGATACTTATCTGAAAGTGTCTTTGGTTCGCAGTTTTCCATTTTTGATCGAACCATTATTGGGGTTCCGTGACAATCAGAGCCAGATACATAAAAAACTTTCTCACCTTTTGCTCTATAATAGCGTGCGAGGACATCTCCAGGAAGTAGAGCAGCTAAATGACCAATATGAAGAGAACCATTAGCATATGGCCAGGCTCCACCGATTATAATAGACATTTTGCATTCCTCATTTCTATAAGTTAATTAGCCTAAGACTTTAGTAGTCCAAGATTCACAATTCCAAACATCGGTAACTATATCACTATAAAATTCAGGCTCATGACAGATCAATAATATACTGCCTTTGTATGCTTTTAAGGCACGTTTTAATTCATCTTTTGCATCGATATCAAGATGGTTAGTAGGCTCATCTAGTACTAGTATATTTGATTCGCGATTTATAAGCTTACAAAGTCGGACTTTAGCCTGTTCTCCACCGCTCAGTACTAAAATTTTGCTTTCTATATGTTTTGTCATAAGTCCGCATTTAGCTAAAGCAGCCCTTATTTCATTTTGGTTATACGACGGAAATTCAGACCAAATTTCGTCAATACATGTATTGTAATTTGCATCTTTAATTTCTTGTTCAAAATATCCGATATCTTGATAATCGCCTAATTGTACTGAGCCAGAAATAGGATTGATTTCACCTAAAATACTCTTTAGAAGAGTTGTTTTGCCAATACCATTAGCTCCAACTAATGCGACTTTTTGTCCGCGTTCCATAGTTAAATTTAGTGGTTTAGATAATGGAGAATCATAACCTATGACCAAATCATTAGTTTCAAATACAAATCTAGAAGGGGCACGAGAATAAAGAAAATCAAACTCAGGTTTCGGTTTTTCTTGTGCTAATTCGATAACAGCCATTTTATCAAGTTTCTTTTGTCTAGACATAGCCATATTACGAGTTGAGACTCTAGCTTTATTTCTTGCAACAAAATCTTTCAAATCAGCGATTTCTTGCTGTTGTTTTCTATATGCAGATTCTAACTGTTTCTTTTTTACTTCATATACTTCTTGGAACGCATCATAATCACCTACATATCTAGATAATTTCCTGTTTTCCATGTGATATATCAAGTTTATTACGCTGTTTAAAAATGGAATATCGTGAGAAATTAATATAAATGCGTTGTCGTATTCCTGTAAATAGCGTTTTAGCCACTCTATATGTTGTTCATCTAAATAGTTAGTAGG
>JAOAQY010000071.1 GCA_025210965.1 Tissierellales bacterium | reverse complement strand
TTTTTACAAGTACGTTATTGCAGAGCTTTGTGCCACATGAATACTTTATCAAATAATAATTATCGTTCTCCATCCTCGTTAGATGCCACAATTTCATTCTTTCAATTTCTACTTTGATATCATCGCAACCATCTAAGTATTTATCAATCTCTGGAATGTCTTTGCGCTTAAAAGAGATACTATCATCTTCATCTCCCTAAACCTCATACTCAAAATCAACTTTTCTTCTAGGAATAGAATATACTATTCCATAGTAAATAATCATAAAAAATCCACATATTACTAAAAAATTTTGATAGCCAATAGTTCTAACTATTATAGGCGATACAAATATCGAGATAGATTGAGCTATTCCAAAAAACAATCCCATCATACCAAATACCCTTCCCTTTATATCTGCTCTTACATTACTGTGAAACAAACTTACCCATATAGTATTCGCTAGTGTCAATACAAAGCCAGACATAAATCCAAGGAATATGAAGGTTTGTTCTGTCCTCATATTGGCCATAAATATATAGATTAATCCCATACACCCAAAGCAAAGTATTATGAGAGCTGTCCTTTAACACTTCTATTGAACTTATTCAGTTTACATGATAAAATAATCACAGTTTACATTTTAATACATATTTTAGGAGGTAGCACATGGAAGAATCAACGACTGTGTCATTATCAACATCACCCGAAACTTATTTTGAATTCAAACCAATAAAGAAACAAGCTATATTAATACTGAAAAAATCATTCATACCTATATTTTTTGTAAGTTTTATTTTGAATGTTCTATTCATTATAGATGGAACTCTAGTCCCAGGTCTTGATATATCATTTAGATTTGGTAGTGTTTCTTTACAATCATTCTATATAAAAATATTTTCAAATTTTGCTTCTAGTCTCTGTATGTTATTAGTTTCTAACTCTAATAGTATAATATTGACTATGATAGTTCTTTTATTATTAATTATAACAATTAAACTATTTCTAATTAATCCGTTAGAACTAGGCGCCAGAAAATACTTTATCATGTTAAATAGAAAAAATGAAAATAAGCTTTCAAATCTTTTATTCTTTTTTTCAAACAATTATATCTCAAATGTAAAAAAAATGGTCAGAAGAGATCTTATGTTGTTCGCTACAGCTCTGTTAGGATTTTTCATAAATAAGCTTCTTCTACAGGCATTGTATCAGAACATATTCCAAAACTATTGGTTTAGACCAATATCTATAGTAGCAGTAATATCCATTGGTCTTTTTTCGTTTCTTATAAGTTTTTCACTATTTATAGTTGCTATGTACACATATAAATGGGTTCCTTATATAATAGCTGAAAATACCGACATAACCGGTTATAGAGCAATGAAAATAAGTGAAAATGTAATGCACGGATATAAATGGAAAACCTTTTTATTCGAACTCACTTTTTTACTTTGGTATATTTTAGGCACACTAGCTTTTGGATTTGGAGTTCTTTTTGTAAATTCATACATGGATGTTTCAAAAGCCGTTCTATACGAACGCATGCGTGGCAAAGTTATAAAAATGAATAAAGCCGAATATTGGGAGCTCGGCTATGAAAGCAATCCTTTCAAAAACTAAACTACATCAATATAATAAAAAAAGCTTGTAAAACTGAGTACTAAACCTCATTTTACAAGCTTTTTATCTAATTTTCACCTTTGTATTCATACAACCCTCTATAGCTTTTTCACATGATAGGCATTTATAAATCTAAACACCAAAACCACAAATATCACAATCCCCATAACAAAATATGTGAAATGAACATTTTTCAAATCAACAAGTACTCCTATAAGTGGATCCACAAATATAAAAGAAATCTGCACCATCAAACTTTTATATGACAGTATCGTCGCTCTATTTTGGCTGTCTATATTTTCATTTATGGTTACATCTAATACTGGCCATATGAATCCATTTATAAATCTAGCAGCAAAAATAAGCCCCACTCCAGCTATCCCAAAATCCATTGATAGAAAAATAAGAATGATAGCATAAGCGCCCAACACTCTAGCTGGTTTTATGTTTGAAAATCTACTAGAATTTTTTGCACCTATGCTCGCTAGTATGTTAAATGCCAAAAATATGAGTCCGAAAAACTTTAAATCTATGCTATTTTCCTTAAGGTAAATTTGCGCCAAGTAATTCAAATTAGATATAACTATAGTCATAACTATGTAGACAAATATTATTTTCATAAGGTCTCTTTTAGAAAATATATCTTTTATCTGACTTACCTCTTGTTTTAAAATCCCTCTTAATTCAAATTTTGCTTTATATTTTACTTCGTCGCTCTCGGCAAATGTTATAGCTATAAATGATGCTATCGACAGCACTATGGTTATAATTATGGGTAGGTCATTATTGTACTTAAATACACTCCCCGACACAAAGGCTGCCATAGCCGAGCAAATGAATCCCAAATGGTATATGCTAGAAATATACGATTTATATCTATGTTCCATGTTTTTATTTTTGAAAAAATCATATATAAATGCTGTATCCGCTCCAGATTCTAGCGCTTCTGATACCCCCATAAGCACCGCTGCTATAACTATCATTTGATAATTATCACTAAAAAATATAACAATTAACCCCATTGTCGTTATGAGATTACCTATCATCAATATCTTTTTTCTACTGTATCTATCAGCAATTACACCAGATGGTACTTCTAGAAAAAATGTCACTACTGCACTTATAGAGCCTAGTAGCATTATCTCTGTAAAACTGAGTCCCTTGCTCTCATAGTACAATACTATAATAAAATATATCAAAAATGATCCCTTCGATAGCATGTATAATTTGTATAAATTTGCTGTATCTAATATTTTAGTTTTCATCCCTTTCCCCCATATAAATCCTCATTACATTCACAAAAACAAAGTGATCTAATGCATTTAGTATTAGTCATCCAATTTTTATTTTAACACAGTTATTGAACTTCTGCCATTTTCACTTTAATTAATGCTCTTAATTTGACTTATTGGTGGACTTTGTAGCATTTGATAAAATTTATAATTCAAAATTCATCTCTATTCCAGACTGCATTTCCAATTCATCACCACCTAAAACATCTATAAATTCAGC
>JAOAQY010000070.1 GCA_025210965.1 Tissierellales bacterium | reverse complement strand
TAAATTTAGACGTTTGTACCGCGTCAGCTCTTAGCGACTTACTTAGTATAACAAGCCCTAGTATCTTTTGCAAGGGCTTTTTGCAAGTTTTTTCGAATGTAAGTAGCAACTATGCCTTGCGTTTCAAGAAAGCAGAAAATAGGCAATAAATAGCTAATTACAGCCATATTCCCATACCACCAAATACTCCACTTTATTCACATTTTTTTGTCAACATATCAACAATTCCCTAAATTATCGGTTTTATAACCGCATACTTTTGTGGATAAGTCTTAGTTAGCCACAGTTTTATCCACATTGTCCACAGAAAAACAAGTAAAAAACCAGACATCTACGCTTTTAGTTCAACTTTATTTCTTGAAACTAATCTCTCAGATGCCTGGTTTTGTATTTCCAACAAAACAAATTAAAGTTCCGACTTGTTTGTCAACATTGCTTATCTTAATCGTATTTCTTAGCTAAATCCCACAACTTTTTCATTAATACCTCTGCTTGTTTTATTTTGCCATCTTTTCTTAAATCCTGTGCTTTTTCATACAATGTCTTCATATAGTCTACTATTGACTCTGGTGTATTTGTTTTAAGTTTCAAATCAGCTTCATTATATTCTTCGAAAGTCATTGTATCTTCTTTTGCTTCATATTTAGTTATGTTTTCTCTTATCGGAACTCTTCTCTTCCCATAATTTTCATAGCAATCGTCATACTTCGCTGCAATCTTGTAAAATTCAATCATTATTTCTCTACGTTCTTCATGCTTAACATTTTTGACTTCTTCATAAATATTCTCTAATGATTGTAAATCTTCTACACTAACTCCATCTATTTTGACATCTTCCCTCATAAAATCTTCAAAAGATTGATCAAATCCACCTGCAAATGCTGTAGCACCAAAACTTGTAGCTATAATAGCTGTAGCCATTCCCATCATTATAGTTTTTCTAATATTATTGTATAACATATTATTTCCTCCTACTTCTAATTAGTCTATTTTTTCGTATTTCAGATCATATATTTGTCCATCAATCTCAATTTCAAATATACTTGGATTAGCATCTTTATATCTGAATTTTAATCCATATAGTTCTAGTATCTCTTTTGCTGGATAATAAATTTTATCATTCACTCGTTGTTCGAACAAAACCTCTACATCTCTTTCTTCTCCTAGATAAAATACTTTCAAAGAATTCGATCCGTTTTTTTCAAATGAAAATCCTTTTTCTTCTAAAAATTCTTTTCTAAGCCATTCCGAACCATCGATGACTATCAAATCTGATATGCTCGTCTCTATTTGCTCTGTTCTCGATGAATTCAATTTCATAGGATATATCCATCTTTTTATTTTCTTTTCCAATCTTTGTTTATTGCCTGGATTCCCATAATATAGATAAAACTCTTTCCCTCCATCTTTTATCCTAAGATCACAACCTTCGTAGTTGTATTCAATAGAAAATCCATCAAATACATTTTTAAGCAAAATATATCTTCTACCTTCCATGCCAGCAAAAAGATATTTTGATTCTAAAGTTATCTCTTTTTCACCTCTCTGTACCTTTCCCTGACCCTCTTCAATGTTTAAATCCAAATCAAATCCCATTCCAATAAGTTTTTCTATATCAATATATTCATTTCCAATTATTGTAATAAATTGATCCTCAGTTGGAATCTCAAGTTCTAAAGCATCTCCTCTATTTTTTGAAGGATATTCTAATTCACTGTTTGAATCATTGATTTTTCCATCCAATATAAGAGTTTTTACTTTCTCTCTTTTTATCTCTTCTTTATCTTCTGCAGTTAAGTCACTCATACTGTGTATGATGGTGGCTTTACCCAATGAAGTTTTTTCTTCTCTAGCAAATTTTAAATCTTGTAGGTTTCCTTCAACCATAACTAGCGAAACATCATCTTCTTGAGTCATTATTGATTCTATTTGTCGCTTTATATCGTTATATAATTCAGAGTTTGCGTCCAATTTCTCATCATTTATTGTTGCTGAAACCATTATTGCTCCATCTTTTGAAAGATAGCCATCTTCACGAGCTAATGTTATTATGTCTTTTATTGCTAAAGTATAGTATTTATTTTCGAGAGAATCATTTGAAAATAAATTTTTTGCCTCTTCATTTTTATAATACGCATTCTTGACACTTAAATTTTCACTGAGCTCTAGTTCTATACTTGGGTTTATGTCTATACTAACTACTGCATATACATCCTTCGGTAAAATTAAATCATTTCCTATTTTAAATATGTCAAACGCTGAATGCCTTATTCCGACTAGTAGTATTGCAAGAACTGCGACCATGGCAATGTATTTTTTCACATTCGAAAAATGTTCTTCAACTAAATCATCATCAAAAAAGTATATTACTTGTCCTTCTTTCATACCTAACTTCTTTTTGATTTTAATATATTTATTGCCTTCTGCTAACACAATTACATATTGATCTTTTAGCTCTAATACGACTCCTCTACGCATCCATTTCACCTCCATTTAACTCTATAAAACCTCCTAGAAAATGGAGTTTTCCTATCCATATGATAGCTGTAGCAATTATGAATCTACGATTTGTTTTGAGCATTTTTTCAGATACTTCAGCTATTTTTGACAACCGCTTCCTTAGAAATTGGGCTTTTTCCCAGAGTGCAGTTCTACAAGTTGTATCATTTTGGAGAGTGTCTGCAACTTTGTAGCAATTTTGCCTAGTATCTCTGTGTTTTGGGGAACTTTCTGCAAGCTGCTCTATTGTGATTTTATTTTCTGCTAATTTCATCTTAAATAATTTTATTTCTTCGTATTTTATCATTTGCTGGTCTATAGAATCAGCAGATCCATCTACAAGTTCTTGGATGTGAATATTATTTTCTATTTTCTTATCTAGTGAATCAAATCTATTGGACATTCTCTTTTCAATTCGAATTCCATCTACAATTCTGTTTTTGATTATAATTCCAGCATACGAAAGAAACTTGCCTTTATCAGCATCATACGAATCTATGGCATAATTAAATCCTTCTAAAGCTATAGATAAATACACATCATTTTCTACCTCCACGTACTTACCTGTAATTCTAGTTATAGTTTTTATTATCCACGGAAAATACGATTCGATGAATTTATTTCTCAAATCTAAATCGTGTTTGACTATTTTAAGTTTTTCTTCCATATTCATTTTTTGAAATAATTTGATTTTTAAACCCATATGTTAATTCTCCATTCTCAAATACTACATGATCTTTCTAGAAAGTTTTTAATCCCTAGTACAGTAAGCACTTTTAATACTACCTTCCCAATTGTGTTTTCACTAGACAAAACTAGGTAAAACTAGGTAAATACTAGGATAAAGCTTATAAATGCTATTCAAATACTAGGTAAATACTAGGTAAAGCTATTTAAAAGCAAAATTGTCGACTATCTTTGCTTTCGATATAGTATACGGCATTTACATTTTATTTAGGTACCCATTTTAAAAAGATTTTAAAAAACATTATATACAAAACGCTGTAGTCCATAAGAACTACAGCGCTTTACTCCTAACTAATCTCACCTAAACCTATTCAAATCCTCTATTGTTAACTAATCTTCCACTTCAACAACAACACTTTTCTCTCTATTGTATATGCTACACTCATATCCATGCGCATCTAATACTGCTTTTACTATGGATAATCCCAAACCATTTCCTTTTGTTTTCGAATCTCTAGAGAAATCTCCTCTGTAAAATGGATCAAAAATATTGTCTATGGCTTTTTCTTCTATAGTTACTCCTGTATTTTCTATCGTAAATTTAAAGCTATCTTTGATTTTATTCGTTTTTATAAATATAGACTCATTGTGAGGTGAGTACTTTATGGCATTTGAAATTAGATTTTGAATTACTTTTTTCATTTCTCTTTCGTCCATCATTATAAATGTTTCTTCTATATCAAATTCTACTCTTATATTTTTTTCATTTGCTAAACCTCTCATTTCGTCATATACCTTGTATATAAGTCTTCCTAAATCACTCAATTCCAATCTCAAGTTTAATCCTACACTCTGAATTTTAGTGAGTTCTAGCATTTCATTTAGAGTATTTGTTATTTCGTCAACTCCGTCTATTGTCGGTTCGATATAGCTCATATCGTAAATTCCATCTTTTATTGCCTTGAGATTCCCTTTAACTATAGTCAGCGGCGTCTTTAAATCGTGAGATATATTCATTAGCAAAAATTTCTGATTTTCTTCTATTTCTATTCTTTTTTCATAGTCTTTTTGAATTTGCATTTTGGCATTTTTCAAATTTTCTATGTTTTCATTTAGATTATCACTCATTTCATTTATGGTATTTGATATAGTCTCTAGTTCATCTCCTGTTTTTATATTCAGATGATTTTCAAAGTTCTGCACGGCTATATCTTGAGATACTTCATTTATTTTGGAAAGTGGATTTGTTATGATTTTTTTATATAGTATTATAAGACCCAATATCGAAGTCACACCTACAATTATTAAGTACTTATTGAAGTCATTAAACATATCCACTATATCTCTAGACGGTTTTACGGTTGTAATTGCAGTTATATATCCAAAATCAGACGCTTTTATTCCTATAAGGTATTCGCTTCCCGCATATTTTATCTTATCTAGTTTCTGAGTTACACCTTTTAGATTTTTTGTTTTTGTGTAGTATTGTATTATTTGATTGTGTCTAGTCAAATTACCTTCTGTATTTTTAAATGCAACCACGCTACCTTTTATCACCGTTGCTTCTATGTTTACCACTGGCATTTCTCTATTTTTCAGATCATTTTCTTGAATTGATTTTATCCAATCATCCTCTCCACTAAATTCGACATAGAACGTTTCCTCTGTATAAAAAGCCGATTTTACTTCGTCGTCTAATTTTAAATTCACTGCCAGTAATTTCTTGTTTTTCTCCACTTCAATGGCATTAGCCTCTATATTCATACCTTCTTCTAAACTGTCAAAAAATTCTCTTCCAAATAGTGTTTCTACTCGCACTATTTCTCCATCTTCTTTTTTTATATCTATATAGTTCATCTCCGAAGCCTGCCCCAATATAGTATCAAATTTTGAATCCATCTCAAATATAGTTAGATTTTGCCTTTCGAGTAAATTTTCTTTAAATGCTTTTAGCATTTTGGAATCATCTCTGATGCTCGAATATTGTTCAATACTAGATAATAGTTTATCTTTTTTGTAGCTTGCATAATTTTTTTCTAAAAATACATTTTGAAACAAATATTGACTTACAAAAAGTATTCCTATGAGAATTACATTTATAGCTATCAGTTTGCTTCCAAGTCGTCCTAGTTTCCAATTCATTGCTATTCCTCCTCAAATGTGTAGCCAACTGATATCACTGTTTTTATCATGTATGATTTGTGTTTCATACTGCTTCTAAGTTTCTTTATCTGAGAATCAACTACCCTAGAACTTCCAAAGTAGTCGTATCCCCAAATTTTATCCAAAAGTTCATCTCTAGTAATGACTTGTGTTTTATTGTCTATTAGATATTTTAGTATCTGATATTGCTTTGGCTCTAGTTTGATTTCGTCTCCATCAATGTATACTTTTCGCTTCAGATAGTCGATTCTAAGTCCTTTAATTTCAAAGCTTTGAATTTCAGTTTCTTTGTCCTTGGAATATTTAAGTCGTTCCAATAAATGATTTGCTTTTAGCATCAATATTTCTGGATTGAAGGGTTTTGTTATATAGTCATCTATTTTGAGATGATATCCTTTTATCTGATCTTCATCATCACTTCTCGCCGTAACCATAATTATGGGAACATCTGATTCTTTTCTAATTCTCTGTGCAATCTCAAATCCATCTATTCCCGGAAGCATTATATCTAAGAGTACTAGGTCAAATTGTTCCGATTTAAATTTCATATAGCCTTCGACACCGTCTTTTTCAAGTGCTACTTCATGAAATGATTTCTCAAAATATGCTTTCATCAAATTTCCTATTTGAGGATCATCTTCTACCATCAATACTTTCGCCATCTAATCTTCCTCTCTTATTCATCAAGAACCATCAAATCACCTTCCATATGATATGGGCAATCAAAAAACTTAATTTGAGGCAATTGAACCGATACTTTTCCATTTTTAATTTCTAAATCATCTTTTTTTATGTTAGTGTAAAGAACTTCTACCATTGTTTCGTCACTTCCCCAACTAGATAATACTTCCTGTGATTTCATCAATATCCTAGCATTTCCAAGTTTGGTTTCATCCATTCTAGATTGTAATGTCATTTCTTCATCTAAATAGTTATACGCTATGAGCTGGTTTCCAAATGACATACTTTGATTTTGTTCGTATTTAGAATACCTAGGTATTTTTATAGTTTGGTATTCATCGCTTTCTAGTTGACTTGTGAATGTATCAACTCTATCTTTGATACCATTAGCACCATCATTCATTTCCTTACAAAATTTTAAAATTCCCTCTTCTATATTTTTGTTACCCTTATTTTCAATTACACCGTATTTTTTTAGTAAAAAACGGCTCGGATTCTGGTAACCAAATTCACTTTGTATCCCCAATGCATATATATTTGCATATCCTAGAGAACCTATAGTATATATTTCTCTACCCTTTGTCTGGTTCATTAGATACTCATCTTGTATCTCTTTATATTGATCTACATAGTATTTTCTAGCTGATTTTTCAAGTGTTTTCTGATCATCAGCTTTGTCATTTAATACAGCTAGAGTTTTGTATTCGTAATATGTCGCCTGACCTTCTATCTTGTCTAACTCTGAATCTGGACCATTTTGAGGATTTTCCTCTAAAAATTTCTTGTAGAAGTAATTTCCTTTTTTTATCCATTCTACTCGCACTTCGCTATCTTCTGCTAATATTGCATTTTTATAGGCATATGCTTGCTGAGCTCTGTACTCCCTCGATTTGCTATCTATTTCATGTTTTACAGCCCTATCTCCAGCTAATGATTCTCCAGTAACTAATGTTTCTGATTCCTCTAGCTTTGATTGCAATAGCATATGAGTTCCTTCGTGAACTATTACTTTTACCATATCTTGGGCAAATCTCTTGCCACTCTCTAGATTTGCTCCATATGAAAACAAATCTATATTTAGTATATATGTTTCTCTATCATTAAATTGTATTATACCAAATGAATTTGTCAAAAGTGACTCTTTAAATGTATCTGACGAGTACTCCACTAATTCATCCTTGCTGCCATATTTTTCATTCTGACTATTTATAAGATACGCTTGCCCCGTAAGGTTACTTACTAAAAGTAGCTGCACATCTTTCAAGTCAAACTCTTCATCTATCTTTTTGCTATTGTCTATAAGTACCTTTTTAGACCCCTCTGCTATAGATTTGAAGTTTTCTTTTATATACTTTATTCTATTTTCTTCCATAGCTTCATAGTCATATCCTTCTAATTCATCTAAATTTTCTTCATTTGATGAGATTTCCTCTACATTTTTGTCTACATTAGTAGTTTCTACGCTACTATTTTCAGCTATTTTCTCTTTTTCTTCGGATTGTATCTCTACTTTGCTTGATTCATTTTTTACATTTTTTGTTCCTGTGCAAGCCGTCATGCTTGTAATCATAATTCCCATGGCTAATAATATGGCTAATTTTCTCATTTAATTCTCTCCTCGCATAATATATTCAAGTTGTAAATTGATAAGTTATATTTTAGTTATTAACTTCTCGTTAGTAATATTTTAATTAGTAAGTTTCTCGATAGCGACTTTCTCGATAGCAAGATTCTTGTCAGTAAAATTCTCGTCAGTAACATTTTCGGTAGTGTGCTTTTTTGATTCTAATTTCTTCTAAGTAAATCTATAGGCAATAATTTAGATGCGCTATTCGCTGGCATCAAGCTTGATATAAGACTTATAGTTACTCCAAATATAAGTGCTCCTAAGAGTGTTGTAGCTGTAGGCATGTAAAGTCCATATCCCATTGATTTCATAGTAATAGGGTTTATTATTGCTAATCCTAGTATTGATATCAGTACTCCTGCGCCTGATGCAAAACCACCGAGTAATATCCCTTCTGTTATGAATATTTTTTTGATGTCTGCTCGCGTTCCACCTATGGCTATGAATAGTCCTATTTCCCGCTGCCTCTCAAGTACCGATATAAATAGTATGATTCCTATCATAAGAGCAGATATAAATAATATAAGGGCAGCTCCAGATAGTACTAATATATTGTAATTTTTAAACATCTGAGTTAAATCTTTTAGTAAATCTGACGGTTTTACTATGATGTACTTAGAGCCAAACTTCGAATCTATATCTCCTATAAATTTAGAGTCTTTGAGGTATACACTATAGCTATTTGTCGGTATATCTTCTCCTTTAGATATGAATCTAGATCTTCTGACTATTTCTTTTTGCTTTTCATACGATGTGTATGCGTAATCGTCTCCTACTAAACTTTTCTTTGTTATTCCAACTATCTTGAGTTTTTGCTCATCCCATCTAGATGGATAGTTTTTCAAAGGATCTTTCGCTAAGAATTTCGTAACTATCTCCTGTCCGATTAGACCGTCTATTGATTTTTCTCCCGCTATCTTTTTTGCCAAGTCTTCGGAGAATGCTATTTCATTTTCTCCATCTTTTGGCAAATTCCCATGTACTATTTCTGGGGTAGTATATTCCCCTTTGTATTCATCTTGTATTATCGATTTTGTTTTGTAATCTACTTGTCCTCTAGATGTCACTATCTTTGAATCTAAAGTATATTCATCTTGTATCAAATTCACTTTTTTATTTTCTCTGATAGCAAAATAGTCTTTTGATTTCATTTGACCTTCTTGAGTAAATGTAAGTTTTTTGCTATCAATTACTCTCTCTTTAGCATATTCTGTATAGCTTTTGATCCCACTACTTATTCCAAATGCTAGTGAAAGACTGCAAATTCCTATTATCATACTAATTGATACTAAAAAATACCTCCATTTTTTCTCCAGCAATCGTTTGAATGACAATTTGAAAGCTGCGTTTATGTCAAATGTACGTGGTGTTTTTTGTTTACCTTGCTCTGTTCTATCTTCATTTGAATTTTGAATGTCAAATGTGGTGCTTTTTCTTACAGAATCTTCTATTACTGCTCCATCTTTTAATTCAACTACTCTAGTTGCATGCTTTTTAAAATCTTCATCATGTGTTACTACTATTACTAGCTTACCTGCACCAGCTATTTCTTTTAGTAAATTTACTATCTCATCTGTTGTTTTGGTATCAAGTGCTCCTGTAGGTTCATCGGCTACTATTATATCTGGCTGTTTCACCAATGCTCTTGCAACCGCGACTCTCTGTTTTTGACCTCCTGATAATTCACTTGGCTTGTGCTCTAAATGTTCTTTAAGACCGACTTTTGTCAGTACCAGCTCACATCGTCTTCTCTTTTCTCTTCTGTCTATATCTTCCATGGCAAGTCCCAATTCCACATTCTCCGTTACTGTGAGATGATCCATCAGCTGAAAGTCTTGAAATATAAATCCAATTTTATCTTTTCTTGTATCCGCCATCTCTCTATCTGTACATGATTCTAGATTGATATCATCTATTTTTACTTCTCCTTCGCTAGGTTTATCCAATCCTGCTATTATGTTCAAAAGCGTTGATTTGCCCGAACCAGATTTACCAAGTATGCCAACCAGTTCTCCAGCTCTGAGCTTTAAGTTTATGCTTTTTAGCGCATGAACCGCTTTCGATTTCTCAGGGTTGTACACTTTACTTACATTTTTTATCTCAAGCATATTTCTTCCTCCATTTCATTCTACCTTTTTTTCTATATGCTCATTTTATAGTCTGAGTTTCAATATGAGATGGAGGCAATGTGACTTTTGTGTGGATATAATTTTCCGCCGTCTGTAGCCTTGTTCTAAATGCAGTTGAATAACATCTATCTAAACATTTTTCTACATAAAAATAAAAGCAAAATTAAGCAGTAAAATGAGCATTTGTATCTCTCATTTAATTATTACTCTGCTTAATTTTGCTTTTCAGCTTTTTCACATCTTATCGTTCACTTGATTTTTTCATTTTTTGCTCTAGTACTCTAACACGCCTTCACGATAATCTTCTTTTAAATCCTTTTGCATGTACTCTATGAGCTTATCTATCATGGCTGCCGTTTCTGCTTTAGTCATAACTTCTTTTGGATTTATATATCCTTCATACCCCTGAGCTATTCCCAAGTAATCCATCACATAAACTGCTTTCTTTGCCCATTTAGATATTTTAGCATCATCTTTAAACCTAGTATTGAAATTGTGAGTAGGTGCTAATCTTTCAAGCCCTAATGCTCGTATAACTATGGTAAAAGCCTCTTCTCTCGTTATAGTTTGATTTGGAAAAAACATATCATCTGTCTTTCCATGCATCACGTTGTTATCATTCATAGCTTTTATATAAGGGTAATCTTTGTCATCTTCTGCTACGTCTATGAAAAATGGCTTTTTAATCTCATCTTTGACGTAACTTCTCCTTATTTCATCAGATTTTTCTAAATCTAATCTAAGTGCTATGGCCATATGCCTTGCAAAATCAGCTCTCGTCTCTGGTAGATCCGGGCCAAATATAGAACCATCTTCCTCTATGATTTTAAGACTTGCGAGTTTTTTTATAGACTCTTCTGCCCAATGACCTCTTAAGTCTTCATATTTCGGCAAATACAACATCTCTTGTGGTGGATGATTTACAAGTCTCTCACTCTGTGGTTCTCCACCATTGTAGCTATAAGTCATAACCGATTCTTCTTCTTTCAAAAGTCCATATGCTCCTGCAAAAGAACTGAGATGAACTGCATTTTCAAAGTAAGAAAGTTTGTTGTTTTTGTTAAATGACAATTCAATATTTCCATATCCATACCACTCTGTAGGAGTTTCCCCGCTCTTTTGATCATAATGTAGAGTTTGCTTTATTGTTTGAGTCTCGGTACTAGACCAATAAGTATCATATCCGTATAGACTTCCATCTATATCGACTGTAACCGTATCTGCAACATTTCCATTTATTATATATTTTTTCTGGCATCTATTCCACATACCTTGATAAAATTGTATAACTGGTTGATTGTCTTTAACTACTGAACTGTGAAATTGATAATCTGAAAGTGTATACGTTGTCTGTCCATTGTCATCCGTAACAGTTATAGTCTCACTGAAACTTGCTAAATCAATAGTTTCTATTGTTTGAAGCGGAGTATCAGTATTCTTGACTCTAGTAAGTCCTATTTTTTTACTCGCTTTTATAGTTCCATCTGCACTTTTAAGATCTTTGAATGTAAGACTAGTTTGGTCTTCATTCATCTGTACCTTGCCATATAAAACTACTGGCTTTCCAGTAACAAAAATCACTTCTTTATAATCGTACTCGTCTTTAACTCCACTATCATTTTTGCTAATACCACCCTCAAATCCAGCATTATTCGTAGAAGCAAACACTCCAATCGGTGAAATCATCATGCACACCACTATACAAATACAAATCATAATCTTATTAACTTTCACCACTACTCACCTCGCTTCTTATTTTTCAATAAGTTACCTTAAGACGGTGCCTGGCACCATTATAAGGTAACTTATTGAGTTTATGGTATCAGCATTACAAATCCATAGTCATTCCATCTCATAAGATAAACTTGATCGCCTGTCTGCACCTTGTCAAAGTCTACTGCTCTATCGCCTTTGACAACAAGCATTGTCGCTCCATTTACCATAAGCCCTGTGTTGTTGTCCATCCACGTACCAGTGAATTCACTCCAATCTTTGGCATTTTTCAGACTAAATGTTTTTGTCTTGTCATCCTTGCTCTCTATTTCTGCTATAGTTATGATCTGGGATGCTGCGTCTGGATCGGTTATACTTACCGCTATAGCCATATCTCCTTTTAGAACAGCATACGCTTGTTTGTCTACAAAACTTTTGTCGCTAGTTATGACTTCATTTCTATATTTTGTGAAGTCATCAACGCTTATAGCTCGCTTTGCATCATCTGTATCTTTTCTTAGATCATATACTCTAGTTTCATCACTCAATTGGAATGTGTCTCTAGTATCGTTTATGTCTTTCCACTTTTGATTTTCTATTTCATCGTAATTTACAAAATCAAAACTGTATTTTGTCTGTTTGTCAATCTTGTCTTTTACAAGTCTATATCCTTCTGATGTAGGTGGATTGTGAACTGTAATAAATGCAGCACTTCCTTTTTCGTCAGTATATACTTTTATGCTATCACCTTTTTCAAGATTGTAAGGGTCTATTCTCCTACCATCTTTTAGTATCACTGTCCCTTCGTTGTATAAGACATCTGTGTATGCTATTTTAAGTCGTTGTGCTCCATACGCTATATCTTGTATTTTATCGTCATATGTTCGTTCATAGCCTTCTTTTATGAATACGTGGTTTGCAACCTCATCTCCAAAATGTTTTTCAGTTACTATATAGACTTCCTTGCCTTGATAATCTGACATTTTCTCAGGTGGAATTTCATAGCCTTTGAAGTAGGTTTTCACTTCACTTGAAAGTGGGTATTGTTTCTGTTCATCACTACCCGACCATGTAACTCCATCGTAGTATAGTGGATCTTCAACAACTACTTTATCTCCCTTTAGCGTAAATGGTCCCAATGTACCTTTTATGAAGTTTTCGACTTGTTTATCCTCATAACCAACATATACTTTGCTAGGTTTGTCATTGTCGTACTCGTCTAATTCAAGTCTCACAAAATCTCCTGGCTTTACTTGATCTAGTGGAATAGCTTTTTCATCCTTTATTATAGGTGTATATGCGTCTAATGTAACTTCTGTACCATTTAGTTCATCGCTATCTAGTGTAAGTGTTCGTTTTTTAGGATCTGTAAATATTACCTTTCCCTTTATATATCTAGTTTTCTTTTCTATCTTCCCAGCTTCACCTTTATTAGCGACTCCATTTAACATGACTATCTTGCCGCCTTTTATCTCGGCTTTTACTTCTAACCCAGGTATGAAATCATTTGGAAATGCTTTTAAATCATTTACAAATAAATTTGCCCTCGGGTCTAATTGAAATGCTTCGACTGCTTTTGTATCTAAGTTTTCTATGGTGTATATTTTGTCATCTATCGACTTTATTATACCTCTTATATGAGTAGACGGTCTTGTTTCTACTTCTACAAATTCTACTTTACCGTTCTTTAAATAGTACTTTATATAGTCACTTGTCTCTAGTCTGTCCTCAAATCCTAATTTACCATCCTTATACACTATAAATCCTGTGTCGTATTTTCCACTAGGCGATTTTTTGGATTTAAGTCTTTTGTAGCTCTTGTCATCTAGAGTGTCTATATTGTAAATTTTCTCTGTTATTTTTTCTGGTCCTTCATATGATATTTGACTTCCTATACTCTGAATCTGGGCATAGCCTTCTGTATATCCTCTTTTTTCAAGCCACTCTCCATCAATTCTCTTTAAAACTGTTGCAAGTTCTGCTTTTGTCATTGTATCATCTGGTTTAAAGTAACCCTTTGCATCTGCTGTAAATATGCCTTGATCTAGTATTTGTTCTACAAATGGCAAGTGATTTCTATCTATATTTTCCCAGTCTTTTAAGTTGTATATCTTTTCTATTTCTGACCATGGCTTTGGCTCGATTTCCTTAGCTCTAGCAACCCAAGCCGCTACCTGTTCTCTATCAACTGATTTTTCCCAAGTATAATCTCTTGTATAATCATTTTTCATATTGTTTTCTATATCTGTAAGTTCTGCATCTGTGTAGTCGAGGTCTTTTTCGTAGTTTATCATATTCTCAGCTACTCTCTCGTCTATTTGATCTGCTATGTTATCTGGAATCTGCTCTATGGTCTGAGTCTCTTCGGCAGTTACTATACCAAGCTGTTTTGCAAGGTCAACATAGCCCTGCCCCCAATATGTCTCTCCTGGTTTTTGAAGAGCTATGGCCTCATCTTGCCTTCCCATAGCTTTTATAAGACCAGCTAGAGCCTCGTCTCTAGTAAGTTTTTCTTCTGGTCCAAATTTTTTGTTTCCACTTCCTCTATACACATCTAGCCCCGCCATATGAAATATAGAATCCTTTGACCAATGGCTATCTAGGTCGTTAAAGTCTATATTGTTTTTCTTGTCTTTATAGTCTTTTGTGCCTTCAAGGCTTTCTATATCGTATGGCTTTACTTCCTCTGCACTAACTCGTAGAGCGGG